>JAIRRF010000085.1 GCA_031256115.1 Treponema sp. | reverse complement strand
AATGGACCCGGAAATGAAACGGCCTTATACAGTTCCAGGGGGTCCTAAACTGTTGACCGTAGCGGCGTACCTGCCGTTGATTTTACTGTTTGTAACGCTGGTGTTTACGGTTGTACCGTTAAGCAGCGATGAACTTGCAGATAAGATCCCGCTTGTAATAGGATCAATTCTTGGGATTTTGGCGGGAGAAATAGTCGTTTTTAGAATTAAAAATAAGGATGCCAAACAATGTCAAAAATTGTAATTGCTTTAGGCGGTAATGCACTTGGCAACACCGCTGCGGATCAGCTTCAAAAAAGTCAGATTGCAGCTAAGGCAATCGTCGATCTTATTGAGGCGGGCAATCAGGTTATTATTTCTCACGGTAACGGACCGCAGGTAGGGTATATCCGCCTTGCGTTTGAGCAGGGCCACAAAAACGGTACCACGCCGTTCATGCCGTTTCCCGAATGTACAGCCATGAGTCAGGGATATATCGGGTACCATTTACAGCAATCTATTGATGAGGAACTGGTGGTCAGAGGTTACGACGATGTTCCCGTTGTGGCAATGCTTACCCAGGTAGTGGTAGATGATAAAGACCCCGCATTCCAAAACCCAAGCAAACCTGTGGGCGGTTATTTCGATGAATCCACCGCAAATGAACTTATGCAAACAACAGGCGAGAAATATGTAGATGATTCCGGACGCGGTTGGCGTAAGGTTGTTCCCTCGCCGAAACCAATTGATATTTATGAAAAAATCACCCTGAAAACCCTGATTGACGCCGGACAAATCGTAATTGCCTGCGGCGGCGGCGGGATTCCTGTGGTATACCGCGGCAAACGCTATGAAGGTGTTGACGCGGTTATTGACAAGGATTTTGCGGCATCCAAAATGGCCGATCTTGTAGATGCCGATATTTTTTTAATCCTGACAGCGGTTGATAAAATATGCATAAACTTTAATAAACCTGACCAGCAGGATCTTAACATCATATCCGTGTCCGAAGCAAAGAAATATGCATCTGAGGGACATTTTGCACCGGGGAGTATGCTGCCAAAAGTTCAGGCGGCATGTATGTTTGCCGAAGGCCGCAAAGGCCGTAAATCCATAATCGGCTCGCTTGAAAGGGCATCTTTTGCGTTGAGCGGCCAAAGCGGGACAACGATAATGCTTTAAGTTGAGCCGCTCAACTTAAAGGTAAGCCCCGACTTGACATAAACAGTCATTTTCGCTATATATTAAATTCATTTTATGGTAAGGATTGTTTGATGTACGCTATTGTTGAATTTAAAGGTCGGCAATATAAAGCCGAAAAAGGCGCTTTCATTAAGGTAGATAAGATAGACGCCGAACCGGGGTCCAAGCTGGATATTGATTCGGTATTGCTTCTTTCACAGGGAGAAGGCCTTTCCAGGAAGGAAGAAATAACGGTGGGGAACCCTTATGTGGCAGGAGCCAAGGTCAGTGCTGTAGTTGAAAACCACGGGAAAGACAAAAAGATTATTGTTTTTAAATATAAATCAAAGAAGGATTACCGGCGTAAACAGGGGCACCGTCAGCAATATTCAATCATTAGGATAGAAAACATAGCCGGAGCCTGAAATTGATCACCATTACGGTGGTTTTGGACGGGTCAGGGTTGATAAAAACCTGCGATGTCCGGGGCCACGCCAGGGCAGGAAAACGGGGTTACGATCTAGTCTGCGCCGCCGTTTCGGTGCTTGTTAGAACTGCTCTTTCTGTCCTTTCCAAAAAGGAAGGAATAAGCATCAAGGGCGGGGCAGAACGGCGGGGGGAATTTTCCCTGGAAACAAAAGTCCAAAACACCGCCGGACGGGATTTTCTTGCCGCCGTGGGATCCTTCTTGATTGAAGGTTTAAAATCGGTGGCTGAGGAATTTCCCCAAAACTGTATAATGATTATTACGACGGAGGAATAATATGGCTCGAAAACGGGGCGGAAGCGGAGCAAAAAACGGACGGGACTCAAATCCCCAATACTTGGGAGTCAAGACATCCGGAGGAAGCCGGGTAAAAGCCGGTGCAGTCATCGTCCGCCAGCGGGGTACCAAAATTCACCCCGGCCCCAATGTGGGATGCGGAGGAGACTATACTCTTTTTGCGCTGGCAGACGGGAAAGTATCCTTTATTCAACGTCGAAACCGTAAACTCGCAACAGTAATAACAGAATAAGTACCAAACACCGCAAACGCTGATTTGCATTAAGTAAATCAGCGTTTCCCTTGGAGTTTGTCGGGCTTAGCCCAAATTAATAGAAAAAATGCGAGAAAATGCAGTTTTTGGCATTTTCTACCCTACAAACTCCTGGGGTGCCGATAATGCAAAAATTCGCAGACGAAGTGATAATTGAAGTCTCATCCGGAAAAGGCGGTAACGGCTGCGTTGCTTTCCGCCGGGAAAAGTTTGTTCCAAGGGGAGGGCCTTCAGGCGGAGACGGAGGCAGGGGAGGTAATGTTATTTTTACCATCCGCCGGAACCTCCGGACTCTGACCCATTTACGGTACCAGCATTCTTTTCATGCAGAAAACGGCCAGGATGGAAAAGGTAGGGAACGAAACGGTCGTAACGGGAAAGATGTACTTATCCCCCTGCCCCCCGGCACGATCCTGAAAGATCCTGAGACTGGTTCAGTTGTAAAGGATTTTAGCCCCCAGGAAAGAGAAATCTTTGTGTTCCTTGAAGGAGGAAAGGGCGGTTGGGGTAACATCCACTTTAAATCCCCGATGAACCAAGCCCCCAGAAAGGCATTGCCCGGCAAACCGGGAACTTTCCGTCGGCTTAAAGCGGAATTACAAATTCTTGCCGATGTAGGTCTGGTTGGTTTTCCCAATGCGGGAAAATCATCCCTATTGGACAGGTATACCAATGCCCGGCCAAAAATAGCCCCCTATCCTTTTACTACAAAAATACCTAATTTAGGGGTCCTTGCCTTGGGTGATTTAGATATCATTATTGCCGATATTCCGGGGCTTATTGAAGGGGCTTCCCGGGGAGCCGGATTAGGCAGAAACTTTCTTAAACATATCTCCAGAACTTTTGCATTGATTTTCCTTATCGATCTTTCCCAGCCAAATTACCTGGATGCCTTTGACATTCTATTTCGGGAACTGGATGATTTTTCTTCAGCATTAGCTGAAAAAAAAAGGATT
>JAIRRF010000062.1 GCA_031256115.1 Treponema sp. | reverse complement strand
TACGTCCGGGTGTTCCTGGGTGAATAGGAGGCGCACTCAGAGCAATAGCGGCAAAGTATGTCTCTTTTACCATAATTACCATAATTTGCCGCTGAGCCAGCCATTCAATTTGCTCCAGGAACTGTGGTGGTGGGCATTAGTTCCCTGATCAGTACATTTCGGCGTGGGTAAATAAATGTGACGCCAAAAAGCGTCCGTTAGAAAAAGCCACGACCGGCATGGACTGAGCAGGGAACTAAAGCCCATCGGTATAATTAATATTGCTTGTTTATATGGCTGGTTCAGCGGTTAATTATGGTTTATCGGTTGAGATTTGGCAAGAAAAACAGTATATTGTAGATGTGGAACAATACATTCAACCCTTTGTACAAGTTACATCCAATGTTTTTAAGGAGTTGATGAAGACCGAAATTAAGCCGGAAAGGGCTTATTTTATAGGAAAAGAAGCGTTTCTTGACTGGGATATATCAGGTATTATTGCATTAACCGGACAAGTTAAAGGCCTGGTTGCCATTTCCATGAAAAACTCAACGGCCCAAAGAATTACCAGGATCTTAACAGATTCGCAGGATGTAACCAATTCCGACATGGTAGACAGCCTGGGAGAATTGGCTAACATTATCGCCGGTAATGTCAAAAAAAGCCTGGAGGATTTGTTCCGAATCACCATTTCCCTCCCAAAAGTGGTAAGCGGCATGGCCCACATGGTAGTTATCCCCGACGACAGGACCAGGCTGCTCTGCATTCCTTTTAATGTTTTTGAAAACGAAGTTGTCTGCCTTTCCATCAATATTAGTGATCGATGAAAAAGCTGAAAACTCATGTTTTCAGGTGTGGTACCTGCGGCCACGAAGAACCCAAATGGCTGGGCCGCTGTCCCGAATGCGGTGAATGGAACACCCTGGCGGAAACGGCGGTTTCTCCGGCGCTTCGTAATGGGAGTCCGGATAACCGGCCCCGGTCTTTTCCTTTAATATCGGTGGACCCCACAGAAGGTAAGCGGGTTTCCAGCGGCATGGAAGAGCTGGACCGGGTCCTGGGGGGCGGTATTACAAAGCGATCCACAGTGCTTTTGGGAGGCGAACCGGGAATCGGTAAGTCAACTTTGCTTCTTCAGACTGCTGCGGAGGCTGAAATTTCCGGAAGGGTCCTGTACATTTCCGCGGAAGAATCCGCCGGCCAGGTAAGAGTCCGGGCGGACAGGATAGCTGCGGTCGATCTGGATCGCATAGAAATATGCTGTACCGGCAGGATGGAAGATATCCTTTCTATTTTGAACGCTGTCCGGCCTGTTTTGGTTTTAGCCGATTCAATTCAAACCCTTCACACGGATCTGGCCGGTCCCGCCCCCGGTACTATCAATCAGATGAAATTTTGCGCCCACGAGCTTATTTCCTGGGCCAAGGAACATGATGCGGCTCTTTTCCTGGCCGCCCATGTAACCAAGGACGGCCTTATATCGGGACCCAAGACTCTTGAACATATGGTAGATACGGTTCTGTATTTTGAGCAGGGCGGAAATTCCGGCGGAACTGGAAATATGGATTACCGTTTTCTAAGGGCGGTAAAAAACCGTTTTGGTTCGGTGGACGAAATCGGGATTTTTTCCATGGGGGAAAAGGGTTTAAGGGCGGTGGAGGACCCGTCCCTGCTTTTTCTTGTCCGCCGGGAGGGGGCAATTCCTGCGGGTATCGCTATAGCTGCGGTTATTGAAGGTTCCCGGCCCCTGCTGGTTGAACTCCAGGCCCTGACGGTTCCCGCCAAAGGATCGATTTGCCGGGTTTTTTCCGGTTCCATAGATGTAAACCGGGTATCCCGGGTGGCCGCTTCCCTGGAAAAACATGTGGGGCTCCGGCTTTCGGATCAGGACTTATATGTTAATGTGGCCGGTGGTATCCGGATAAACGAAGTGGGTGTAGAACTTGCCCTAGCGGCGGCTCTCTATTCTGCCAGGACCGGCCTTCCCCTGCCTGCCGGGACCGTCATTGCCGGGGAGCTTTCTTTGGCAGGGGAAGTATTACCTGTACGAAAAATAATAAACAGGGAAAAGACAGCCCAAGGGCTGGGCTTCTCCCTGTTTACCGCCGGAGATTTAAAAAGCGCAATTAAGGGTTTATTTGCCCCTTAACGGTTAACCGGACTTAGCCCTTCTTAATATTGTAGAATGCGTTCTTTCCCGCATATTCGGAGACACCCATCAGTTCTTCTTCGATGCGGATAAGCTGATTGTACTTGCAGATCCGGTCTGTCCGGCTCATGGAGCCGGTTTTAATCTGTCCGGTTTCCAGGGCTACAACCAGATCGGCGATAAAGCTGTCCTCAGTTTCGCCGGACCGGTGGGAGATAATCGCCGTATAGCCTGCCCTCTTGGCCATTTCCACCGCTTCGTAGGTTTCTGATACCGTACCAATCTGGTTTACTTTGATAAGGATTGAATTACAAGCCCCCATGGCAATTCCCTTGGAAAGGCGTTTGGTATTGGTTACAAAAAAGTCATCCCCAACGATTTGGATTTTGCCGCCCAAGGCCTTGGTCATATTTACATAACCATCCCAGTCATTTTGATCCAGGGGATCCTCAATGGATACAATGGGGTACTTGTTTACCCACTTGGTATAAATGTCAATCATCTCGTCCGCGCTGAAGAGCTTGTCAGGATTGGATTTCCAGAATTTGTAGCCCTTTTTGCCTCCCTCTTCGTAAAGCTCGGAACTGGCGCAGTCTAGGGCAATGCCAAAGTCGTCTCCGGGTTTATAGCCGGCCTTTTCTATGGCTTTCATTATATAGTCCAGGGCTTCTTCGTTCCCGATGTCAGGAGCAAAGCCGCCTTCGTCTCCTACGGCGGTATTCTTTCCCGCGTCATGAAGCAATGTCTTCAGATTATGGAACACCTCCGCTGTCCATCGGACAGCTTCCTTTATGGAATCGGCCCCCAGGGGCATGACCATGAATTCCTGGAAATCTACTTTGTTATCCGCATGTTTGCCGCCGTTAATAATATTCGCCATAGGTACGGGGAGAACACTGGCATGGAATGTCCCCAAATAGCGGTAAAGGGGGATTCCCAAACTTTCCGCGGCAGCCCTGGCACAGGCCATGGACACTCCAAGAATGGCGTTGGCCCCTAATTTGCCCTTGTTTTCTGTTCCATCCAATTCCATCATGGTCCGGTCTATGTCGACCTGGTCGAAAACTTCAAAGCCAACCAGTTCCGGGGCAATTATATCGTTTACATTGGCCGCCGCTTTCTGGACACCCCTGCCTAAATACCGGCTTTTGTCGCCATCCCGGAGTTCCACCGCTTCGTGTTCTCCGGTGGATGCTCCGGAGGGCACCGCCGCACGGCCTAAAGATCCGTCTTCCAGGACCACATCCACTTCTACGGTAGGATTACCCCGGGAATCAAGTATTTCCCGTCCTTCAATGTATTCAATAGCACTCATATTTTTCTCCTGTTTATTGGTTTAATGGGATTATATACTATATTCCCAAAAATTGCTATCTATATCAATCTTTTTTACGGTATACTATACCCATGCATCTGATTCCGGCAGTAGACGACAACCTGGCAAATTTAAAAAGCATACTTCTGCACCGGCTGCGGCTTGTTTTACCTGGTGCGGCATGAAGTCTATCAGAAATAAAATTTTACTCCTGGCAGTATTGCCCTTTTTGGCGGTTTATACCGGTATTTCTGTATTCATTTATTTATATCTCTATACATCCATATCCCAAAGTGATGCCTGGTCAAAAATTTTTCCGGCGCTTTTGCCCATTGGGGTTTCTCTTTTAATAGGCCTGATTGGTTTTTCCCTGATTCTTGTTTACTTTTCTCATGGTATTGCCGCCAATTTAAAAAAACTTATTCTGACAATCAGTGAAATAATTGAAGGAAACACGGATTTACCTTTAAGTGTTATCAAAACCAAAGACGAACTGGGGATGATTTCCAAATCCCTTTCACGCATGGCGGAACAGTTCAGGACAAGCAAACAGCTTCAGGAACGGTATTATGAACGGTTTAACATGATACTACAGATTCATTATGCCCTGTTTCGCAGTACCGGTCTGGACGAAGCTTTTGATGCCGCCCTGAAAACAATATCCGATACCTACAGTATTATTAAATCTTTCATGGTCTACCTGATTAATGATGCGGCCAGAATTGTTTCAGTTTTTCCCCATACGGAACGGATAGAAGGATACGGTGAATTTTTTGCCCATGAACAGGTAATGAAGCTTCTGGAAGGCAAAATATATGTAACCATGAACTATGGCTCCATAAGTAAAATAAAACCCTCTTTCATTGGCTACAATACCAAAGCGCTGGGAATACTTCCATTAAGAACAGAAAACATCCTTCGGGGTTATATCATTCTGGAAGGGACGGATTCGGAAGCTCTGATACATGATGATAAAACCCTTATTTTTCTGATAGACACCCTAAGTTATATTCTAAGCTGCAAGGCAGGCTGGGAAAGGGAAATGGGAAATTCCCAAAGAATAAATTCTACGGAACGGCAGACATACGATGAGGAATTAATCGATACCGGAAATATCGATGAATTTCTTGAAAAGGCAAAGAACATACAAAACCTGAATATTGAAAAGGGAATTATCCTAATCGGAGGAGAAAAGAAAAAATATTCCGAATTGCTCAGGGTAACCATTAAGGTTATTTCCGAAGCGGTACAAAAAATGCGAAATCTTCACGAATCGGACCTTCCGGCATTTGCAATAGAAGTCCATAGTATGAAAGGGGCCATGTACAATATAGGGGCCGAAGCACTGGGAGACGAAGCCCGGCAACTCGAATTTGCCGCTAAATCCGATGATTCTGTTTATTGCCGGGAAAATTACCCTATCTTTGAAGAAAATCTCAGAACCTTCTCCCGGAATCTGGCGGCTCTTTTTCCCCAACAGGAAAGGAATACCCGGACAGGCAATAAAGAAGAATTAACAGAAGCATTGGTTCATGCCAAAGAAGCCTGCGTCAATTTTGATATTGACACCGCTAATTATCTCCTGAGCCCCCTGACTTATCTGGAATGGGGAGATGAAATGATTCATAACAGCCTTTTAAGCATAATGGAGGATCTGGAAAACCTGGAATATGAAGAAATGGGCAATAAGATTTCTCAATTGCTGAAAACCCTTGAGAACAACAATCCATGAAACACCTTTGTATTATTAACCCCGTGGCGGAACATATAAAAGGACATGTTGATGAAATAATTGAAATAATACAGGATTTCTTCCTGTTAAATCCAAGAATTAAATATGCAATCCATGTAACCCGGTGGAAGCGGGATGCTTCGGGTTTTATTCTGCGCTACGTAAACAATGCTTCGGAAATAGTGCGGGTTTATGCCTTTGGAGGCGGAGGAACCCTTTTTGAAGTAATAAACGGCGTGGTTGGACTGCCCAACGCCCAGGTTGCCTGGTATCCCCTGGGAAAAGACAATAAATTCCTGCCTGTTTTTGGAAAGGACAAACTCAATTCCTTTCAGTCTGTCAGGAATTTATGCCTGTCACGGACAATTACCATTGATACTATTTTAGCGGGAAAGCATTATGTAGCTGCCAATATTCTGATCGGTGCAGAAGTTCTTGCTTCCGGAACAGGAAAGCAAATATCGAAACTTTTCAGGCTGTCCAGAAAAACCAGTTACTATATTGCAGGAATATGGTATTTCTTTTTAAAAAAAGAAAACCGGCAATACCGGATAGAAATGGAGTCCGGAGAACTGAACGGTAATTTTGCGGGAATTCTGATAAGTAATATTCCTAATCACGGCGCCGGCATTCCTGCTCCGGAAGCCCGGTTCAATGACGGATATATGGATCTTTATACCATAAAGCAAATACCGCACAATTATCTTATCAATGCCGTAAGGGACTATTTTCGGGGACAGTACGCCAAATGGCCCGAATACTTCAGCCATTACCGGTGTAAAAAAGCCCATATTTCTTCAGCATCAGATATGCCCATATCCCTGGACGGCGAATACTTCTACGATACCGTACTGGATCTGAAGATATCTCCGGCATCTCTTGATTTTGTTTGCCCTCCTAATATTAATTACCCCGCGTTAAAACAGGCAGTCAATGAGGAACTTCCTTGAAAACGGTCAGGACTTCCGGTATCGAAAAATCCTTCCGTTTTGCCGTGATTATCAGTTATGCAGTCCTAATAACAAATGTTTTAATGATACTCCGGTCTTTAAGGTCCATAGACAATAACCGGCATGAGTTTTTTATCCGATTGGTGGTTTTTATTCTGGCAATAGTTTTTTTTACCTGGAATTACAAGTTTAGCGGCTTTTCCCGGCATATTATAAGCTGGCTGAATCCTGCCGTTTTTTTTCTTCTTATCAGTTTCCAGGCGGTTTTATTACAGGGAGACGGTCTTTATTTCTTTTTAATCATTATTAACATTTTCATTTGTTTTTGTTACATAGATCCGAAGGCCTTTCTTAAATTTTTTGCCTTTTCCGGTTTTTGTCTGGTTATGCTGCTGTCTTCCAAATATCCTGTTTTTTCACAGGGGGCCCCCAGGTTTTTTATTCTTATGGGCGGCATAACGTATTTTTTTATTGGTCTGATGTTATATACCTTTGACAAGTTTCTTTTTAACTCCTTTGCCAGGGTGGAAAAATCGGGACTTACCTTTAATTCTCTTAGGGAGACAACCTTTTCCTACATAGTAATAATAATTGACAGCGCGGAAGTAGAGTATTTAAGCGACTCCATGGCGGCATGGCTTGATATCAACGACCAGGCAAATCTTAAGGGTATGCCTCTATTGGACATTTTACCTACCGCAGAAATGCGAATGATCTTTCAGGAAGTTATGGAACGGGATGGATTCGTTGAACGCCAGTTTACCATTACCAACCAGGAATCGGTATTATATTTTCTGCTCCGGTCTTCCCAGCTGTCGGCGGGTAAAATAGCCAGACTTTTTGAATGGGCCGATATTACGCCGATTGTGGAAGCAAAGGATCAGGCCGAATCGGCGTCCCTTGCAAAAAGCAGCTTCCTGGCCAATATGAGCCATGAAATCCGGACTCCCATGAATGCCATCATCGGTATGACAGACCTGATGCTTGCAAATCCTTTAGACCCGGAACAGCTTGCCCGGGCGGATACAATAAAAGGATCTGCCCTGAGCCTGTTACATATCATCAATGACATTCTGGACTTTTCCAAGATCGACGCCCAAAAAATGGAAATTATTCTTAGTCCTTTTGATTTTGCTTCCCTTGTTAACGATACCCTGAACGTAATTAACATAAAGTCGATGGAAAAGAAACTGGCATTGGTAGCTTCCATATCCCGGAATATCCCGCCAATGGTTGTAAGCGATGAAATGCGGCTTAAACAGTGTCTGATTAATTTGCTGAATAATGCGGTTAAATTCACCGATGAAGGAGCCGTAACCTTAAGCGCCTGGGCCGAGCCATTTATAAAAAAAGGCATTGAATCATACCGGCTTAACTTTACTGTCAGCGATACCGGCAGAGGTATCAAGCTTGAAAAGCTGGGGCAGCTCTTTACTGAATTTCGGCAGTTTGATTCCCATCGGGACCGTAACGAAGAAGGCACCGGACTGGGGCTTGCAATCAGCCGCCGGCTTGTAGAATTAATGGGCGGGGAAATAACTGTAGGAAGTGATTACGGCGAAGGTACAAGCTTCTCTTTTTATGTTGTATGTCCCGGACGGCAAACCGGATTCCTAGCGGAAATTGAACAAATTGAAGCAAAGCGTATTCTGGTCTATGAACCCAATCATTATAAC
>JAIRRF010000319.1 GCA_031256115.1 Treponema sp. | reverse complement strand
ATAAATCAGGATTGATGTCAGCGCAAGGGCAGCACAGGCCCAAACACCGCACCCACTCACGGAGCGGCGTTATATGTATCTAACCCAGCCATAGCCCAACATGGTACTTTCAATGGCGTTAATTGGAATAGTCTAGGAAGGCATACCAACATAGGCTACTGTGGTACCCCACAGTATGTTAAAGTGGGACTCCACAATAGTGTTTGCACAGTCACTTGCCCAAACCTTCCATGAAACCCAGAAAATAATCCGGCAGGGGGGCTTTGATGAGTAGCCCTCCTCCGTCTTCGCCTCCGATCAAAGACGGGGGCAGGTAGATGGAAGCAGCATGAAGAAGAAGCTGCTTAAGCCCCAGCATTTTTTTCAGTTTTTTATTCAGGGCAAAGTCGCCGTATTTATCGTCTCCCAGGACAGGATGTTGCGCCTGGGCCAGGTGGCGGCGGATTTGGTGTGTCCTGCCCGTGGCAGGTTCAAGTTCCGCCAAAGAGATGCCACCGATCCCGGCCAAAGAGTTTTGGCGGAGCCTCTTAAAGGATGTTTGGGCATTTAGTTTTCTGCCTTTGTAATTCAGGGCTTCATCAATAAGCCCTTTTTCGTCCAGAATTCCGGCGCAGATAGCCAGATAGGTTTTTTTTAAAGCTCCCTGATGATTGACAAAGAGGGCGGAACAAAGGGCGGCGCTTTCTTTTGTTTTGGCGGTAACAATGACGCCGGAGGTCGCCTTGTCCAGCCGGTGGACCAGAAAGGGGCGTTTTTTAGATTTTTCGGTTAAAAGGGATTCCAGGGAAACGCCCACACCGGCCCCGCCCTGAACGGCAAGTCCCGCAGGCTTGTTCAGGATAAGCAAATTGCTGTCTTCAAATAAAATTGGTATATCTTTCATGGATTTGTGTTTTATTATAGTACAATAGAATTATGAAAAGATTATGCCTTGTCTGTTTGACAATTGTCTTTATATCTTTCCTGGGGGCGGAATCTCTCTATTCCCCCACCTGGGGTTTCCGGCTGGATCTTCCCGAGGGCTATGAATTAAGCGGAGGGGACAAAAAAAACAGCTTTTCCTTTTCATCTTCATTTGGATCGAGTCTTGATTTAATGGTTTATACCGACAGGGCTTCCGTCGCTGCCCTGGCGGATGATCTGGAAAAAAGACTTTCCAACCAGGGGAAAAAACATAACTTCTCATATAATGGCAGGGAGGCGGCGGTTTTGGAGCTCCGATTTACCCAGGGAAGGAATACTTTTACCGGATGGGCACTGTGCATGGGACTGGAAGCCAAGGCGTACCTGGCGGCCATAGCCTACGGGCCGGACAAGCCGGAATTGCAATGCCTGCATCTATCGGTTTTGGATTCCATCGAAGGCGGTGAAGGAGATCGTCGTCTGCCCGGAGCGATGACCCAGCTTTTCCACCCCAGGGGCGGCTGGATTACGAGCGCCCTGGCCAACAGCAAAGAAACTGCCCGTTTCCGGGAAAATGATGCAGCGGCTGCCCAGTCCGTAGTGGACCGGGAATATCAGGTTATGAAAGGGTTTTATCTTACTTCACCGCGGTGGCAGGAAGCATGGAAACGGTTCTACCGAGCAATCTATAAGGATTCCTTTGACCGTCTGGAAAATGCGGCCTTTCTCTTGGAACGAAGCTGGAACAATTCCGTTTTGGGCCCAAGCGGCACGGAGGAGGATAAAAAGCCTGAAGAGGCTGAACGGCTGGGGACAAGAAGCGAAGAGGCAAAATACATTGCCGCCAAAGCCCTGGAATGGGTACAGGGCTTTAAATATGAACGGGATCTTTTGGGAAGCGATTTTATTAACCTCATTACAGCCGCACGGGAGGGCCGGGGTGACTGCGATTCCCGGGCCATGCTCTGGGTGATAATCCTTTCCCAGTCAAACATTTCCGCTGGGATTATGGTATCCCGGGAGTTCAGCCATGCCATGGGCCTGGCGGATCTTGAAGGACAGGGAGCCCGGTTTCCCATGAAGGACGGAAACGACAGGGAAATCCGCTGGCTTGTGGCGGAAACCACTGCCCAGGTTGCTCTGGGTCTAATTGAAGAATCAGTCAGCGAAGTAACCAAATGGCTGGGAATTACTTTTGAATAATGTTAAACTCCAATTTACCGCACTGAAAGTATTAATTTCAATTATCGTATACTGGTGGGGGAAGGAACGCCCATTCAGACCATGGTTGGTCGTCGCATGATTATCGCACACTTTGGTGTGGCATTAATTGTAGGACGCCAAAATGGTCTTCATGAGCAACCCTTCCCCCACCGGTGTGGCAACATTACCATCAATCCGTTCAATCCGGTAAGTCATGGTTATTACTGGGTTACCCTGGGTGCGCCTCCAATTTACCCAGGAACACCCGGACGTAAATGCTGTAAATTAGGATTTCTATTGTATGCGAAAGCTACTACATGACATGAAAACCCAGATATACTGCTGAACCAACCATATAATTTGCTCTAAGAGTTGTGGCGGTGGGGTTAAGTTCCCTGATCAGTACATTTCGGCGTGCGTAAATAAAAGTGACGCCAATAAGCGTCCGTAAGGAAAAGTCACGACCGGCATGGACTGAGCGGGGAACTTAACCCCACCGGCATTATTAATATGGTTTATTTGTATACAGGGCAATGCGACATCTTGAATTACCGGGATTTTGGGTTTATTCTATATAAGAACCCACCACCGAAGCGGAGTTAATATATGGCTGAGAATATGGAAAATGTCCCCATCAGTACCGTCGATTCTCCTTCGGTGGTGCTGGAACTTATCTACCAACTTAAAATCAAGGATGTAATGAACACAGCGGTGATTACCGCAAAAAAAACCGATACCATGCGGCACATCAAGGCAATGATGCAGGAAAACTATATTACCGGGATACCCATTACGGAGGACAACAAGCTTCTTGGGCTGGTTTCCATCGAAGAAATTGTCACTGCCCTGGATGATGGTTCTATGGAAACAAAAGCGGAAGACAGGATGGTAAAAGACTTAATTGTTTTGGAAGAAAGCATGCCCCTTTCGTTTGCCATTTCTTACCTGAACAAATATCGTTACACCCGTTATCCGGTGATCAACAAACAGCATGAATTGGTGGGAATTCTTACTTCCAAGAATGTTATCAGCACCTTATTGGTAGAGATGAACCGGGAAGTACTCAGGCTGGAAAAGCTGCACCAGAAAGACGATATTCCCGGAGGATTTCTGGAAATGGATTTTATTGTCTCAAAGATGGACTTTGAACAGGCAGGCCGGGCTTCTACCGAATTTAAAAAGGCTCTGAAGAAACACAATACGGATCCCGGGATTATCCGCCGGGTAGCCATTGCCAGTTATGAACTGGAGATTAACCTGGTTGCCCATTCAGACGGCGGATCGATCAGTTGTTCAATTCAGCCCGACAAGGTGACTGTGATCGCCGCCGATACCGGCCCCGGCATCGCTGATGTGAACCAGGCCCTGCAGGAAGGCTGGTCAACCGCCAGCGAAATGGTCCGATCCCTGGGTTTTGGGGCCGGCATGGGGCTGGCCAATACCAAGCGGGTAAGTGATGAATTTACCATCACTTCCAAGCCGGGGGAAGGCACTGTTGTGCGTTCGGTAATTCATATTAATTCAACCAAGGAAGAATCATTATGACCATACGGGAAGCGGCAGCCATGCTGGGGGCGGAAATCTTACAGGATGATTTTGAAGACGCGAGACTTACCGGGGCTTACTGTTCGGATCTTCTTAGCGATGTTATGGCCAATGCCAAAGAAGGGGGGGCATTGATTACCATTCAGGCCCACAAAAATACCGTTGCGGTGGCAACCCTGGTAAACATATCCGTTATTGTCCTCTGTAATAACCGGCCCCTGCAGGACGAAGAAATGCTCGGGGCCGCCAAAGACGAAGGCATTGCAGTGCTGCGAACCAAAGAAAACCAGTTTACCGTTTCAGGAAAACTATATGCTGCCCTGCATCCCTAGGCTCATATGCTGGCGGACTTCCATAACCATTCGTGCCTGTCACCCTGCGGTTCTCTGGATCTTTCTCCCCGGGTGTTGGTAGAAGCCGCCGCCGCCAGGGGCGTACAGATTCTGGCTTTGACGGATCACAACACAAGCCTTAACTGTCCTGCCTTTAAATTTCACTGTAAACGGCTTAAGGTAATTCCCTTTTACGGATTGGAAGTGACAACCCAGGAAGAAATACATGTCCTTGTACTTTTTGCCATTTTGGATGCGGCTTTGGCTTTTGGGGATTATATTTATTCAATAATTACTCCCTTCCCAAATAACCCGGAAAAAACCGGGGATCAGGTTTATGTGGATACCGAAGACAATATTGAGGGTGAGCTGGAATTTTTTCTTTCCAGCGCAGCCGCCATTGGGATCGATGAATTGGGCCCCAGGGCTGCCGAATTCGGCGCCATAGTCATTCCTGCACACGTGGACAGACCGGCTTTTTCCATGTTCAGCCAGTTTGGAGTGGTGGTAAAAGGACCCTGGACGGCGTTGGAATGTGTTCGAATTCCGCCTGTACTGGATACCCTTGGGTATCCACTGATCAGCGGTTCAGACGCCCACTATCCCGAACACATTGCCCGGCGTCCTTTTGAACTGGATACAGCAATAGATGAACTGCTTCCCCATGGTTTTGAAGGAGATGCGGATCCTGATGCCCTAAAACGGGCTCTTGAAAAACGCCCCAGGTAAATTACCTATTAGAGCTGCCATGGACGGCAGCTTCAGGGTGTAATTCACCAAAATGCCCAAGCATTTTGGATCGACATGGATGTCGACATGAATGTCGCCCTTGCACAGAATTATCTTTTATGGTATATTTTGAAATAATACAAAACGGGAGGTCATTCAAGATCATGAAAAAAAATATACGAAATATGATTATTTCCGGTTTTTTTCTTTCCTTTATTTTAATATCCTGTAAATCAACCGGTACTGCTCCGCCTGCGCCCTCTCCTGCTCCCGCACGGACCACGGCCCAGACCGAGGCCCAGGAGATCCAAAAAGCAGCGACCAATGCCCGGGACAAAGCCCGGGAAGCCGGTGCGGAGGATCTGGTGCCTGAACGTTTTGCCCAGATCGATGAATTGATCGCGGAATCCCAACGAAAATATGAAAGCGGTGACTATGCCGGCGCTATTAAGGATAGCAAGGAGGCATCGGATCGATATGCTGTTTTACAAACCCTCGCCGAAGCC
>JAIRRF010000257.1 GCA_031256115.1 Treponema sp. | reverse complement strand
TTTCTGGTGGTTATGGGTGACAGGCACTTTTTTTGATATGCAAAAAAACGCTTGACAGTGCATATAAAAGCAGCATATTATATGCGTTGAGGAATAATGCGAACCACCATCGAACTGCCTGACCTTTTGGTCCAGGAGGCAATGTCCCTGACAAAAATCCCCACGAAAACAGAATTGGTCAAATTTGCGCTGGAGAATGTCATACAGCGGGAAAAAATCAGGGAATTGACTAATTATTTCGGTAAAATTAATTTGGACATGGATATTGATAAATTGAGAAACCGGTGAATAATCTTGTTGATTCTTCCGTCTGGATTGAATATTTCAGGGGAAATGAAAAATATCTATTCATTAATGATCTCATTAACAACAATACGATTTGTACAAATGATATCATTCTGACGGAATTGCTGCCGTCAATCATTCACAAAAAGGAGCATAAACTGGCGGAACTGCTGAGTTGTATCAAGAAATATGAATTAAACATTGATTGGCAGGAAATACGCGGAATCCAGCTTCTTAATATTCAGAATGGAACCAACAATATAGGGGTTTCTGACATCATTATTGCCCAAAATTGTATACAAAACGAATTAAAAATTATTGTTAACGACAAACACTTTGAAGCAATGGCCAGGTACATACCATTAAAAATATTCTAAAAAAGGTGCCTGTCACCTATAAGGCCAGGCCAATTGGTTCATCGCCGTGACGGCCCACTACTTCCTCGCGTTTTGGATCAACAATTAAATCCATGTTCTCAAGGGGAATAGCGCCGAGAAGTATTTCTCCGTTACCCGGAATAACCCAGGGCTGGCAGACCATTTTCCGGTTTTTCCAGTGAACCTCTACCGGTTCAGTTACTTTACAGGTTTCAGGAGTCTGGTTTGCCATAGTAACGTCCTGCTCTCCTTCTACCTCAAGCCCCAACTTTTGCCTGACATCTTCGTTTATGATCAGGGTCCCTGCGCCGGTGTCAACCACGGCTTGCAGTGTCGTCTGTCGGATCTCCTGCTCGTTAATGTACCCGCGCTTGCAAGTCATTACATCATAAGAATTTTTTAAAGTAATTTCCGCATAAACTGTTCCCATAACCTGTCCTCCGTTGCTATTAATATAGCAAAAAATCCGGGATGTTGCCATACAAGATAGTACAATATTAAGTACAAAACATTGACCAACATAATCAAATCTGTTATGCTGGGGCTGATGATTTTAAGGAGGATTATTATGATAAATTTGGCTCAGGATTTACGACCTATTTCTTACGTTAAAGCCCATACTACTGAAATAGTAAAATATGTCGAAGATTCAAAAACCCCGGTTATAATAACCCAGAACGGAGAAGCGAAGGCTGTCATTATTGATATAGAAAGTTATCAGAAAACATTGAACGCGATTAATTTGGCAAAATTATTGAGTTTTGGCGAAAATGACATAAAAAGCGGGAAATTAACTGCTCATGAAAACGCAAAGAAAATATTTGAAAAGACATTGGGCAGAATTGAATAATGAGAAAAATCGAATGGACATCAGAAGGAATGGATTCATTAAACGAAATACTTGAATACTATAAAGACAGGGCGGGGGAATATGTTGCAAATTCAATTTATGATAAAATAATAAAGGAAATAGATTTATTGGAACTGGAAGAAATAAAAACACGGCAAACACAGGATTTAAAAAACATTGGAATTTTTGGTGTCTATGAGATATCAATTAAGCCCTGGAAGGTTTATTATAAAATCAGCGATGATTACAAGACCATACATATTTTATTCGTTTTGGATGGACGAAGAAACCTTGAAGAAATACTGATTTCCAAAGTAATAGATCAAAAGTTAAAACCTTAAACAGGAGAGATTTTATGGCTGCGATTGTAATTGACGGAAAAGCGATAGCGGCGAAGCTGCTGGAAGATGTCCGCCTTCGGGTGGCGGAACTCAAGAAAACCGGTGTTCTCCCCTGTCTGGCGGTGATCCTGGTAGGTGAAGATCCCGGCAGCGTTTCCTATGTAAAGGCAAAGCAAAAGGCGCTGACGGAAGCGGGCATGGACGGATGGGACCTCACCTTGCATGAAACGGCTCCCGAAGCGGAGCTCCATACCCTCATTGCCCGTCTCAATGCCGATGAAAGGGTTCACGGCATTTTGGTGCAGCTCCCCCTGCCTGCCCATATTAATGAGGACCGGATCATCAGGGCTATAGACCCCCATAAAGACGTAGACTGCTTTCACCCCCTTTCAATGGGCAAATTGCTTATGGGGCAGCCCGGCTTTTTGCCGTGTACCCCCCACGGTGTCCTGGTTTTGCTGAAAGAAATGAAAATCCCCGTTTCCGGCAGTCAGGTGGTGATAGTGGGCCGTTCCAATATCGTTGGAAAACCCCTGGCTATGCTCCTCGCCCGGAAGGAATACAATGCCACAGTTACCATTTGCCATACCGGAACTAAGGACCTTGCCTCCTACACCCGTATGGCTGACATCCTCATTGCCGCCGCCGGAAGCCCGGGCCTTATAACCGGAGACATGATAAAGCCCGGCGCCGCGGTGATCGATGTGGGTGTTAACGCAATAATTGGAACCCATCTCCATAGCCATTTGGTGGGAGACGTGCTCTTTGACGAAGCCCAGGAAACTGCCGGTTGGATCACCCCCGTGCCAGGTGGGGTAGGGCCCATGACAATCGCCATGTTAATGCATAACGTTCTCCACGCCGCAGAAGGGAAATAGGGAAGAATAGAGTAAGAAATTTTACCACGGAGTACACAGAGTAACACGGAGTTTTAATGAGAATATGGAATTTGAAGATATTACAGAAAAAATCATTAAATGTGCAATGGATGTTCATACCGCATTAGGCCCAGGTTTGCTGGAAAATGCATATAAAGAATGCTTGTTTCATAAACTGAACAAGACCGGACTCTATGTAGAGAAAGAAAAGCCATTGCCGGTAGTTTTTGAAGGCATCAGTCTTGATTGCGGATACAGAATAGATTTGTTGGTTGAAAACAGTGTTGTAATTGAATTAAAAAGCATTAAGAATATTGATGATATTCACATGGCACAGATACTTACATATTTGAGATTGGGAAAATTTAAAGTTGGTTTAATAATAAATTTTAATGTATTGTCATTGAAGGATGGCATTAAGCGTGTGGTTAATTAAATATGTATTCTCCGTGAAACTCCGTGACCTCCGTGGTTTTTCTCTTCCTTGTACTCTGGTTATTTTATGACTGACAACATCCCCGACGTTCAAAACCAGCCGGATGAGCGTGACATTCCCCTTGCGAAGGTGGGCGTTAAGGGCCTGGAATACCCCAT
>JAIRRF010000203.1 GCA_031256115.1 Treponema sp. | reverse complement strand
CCCTTGCTCCCCAGGTTTCCAGCGGAGCCTTGTTCAGTATTTCCGCATAAACCATAATTTACCGCACTGAATGTATTGATACCAATTATCGCATACCGGTGGGGGAAGGAACGCCCATTCAGACCATTGTTGGTCGTCGCATGATTATCGCACACTTTGGTGTGGCATTAATTGTAAGACGCCAAAATGGTCTTCATGAGCAACCCTTCCCCCACCGGTGTGGCAACAAGAGCACCAATGTGTTCAGGGCGGTTATGAGGAATTAGCCCATGAAGGTAACGGAGGTTATGTCCTACAGAAGGGTGCTTTTTCTGCCGGGAACTTTTCGGCGTGTGACAATAAGAGTGACGCCAAGAAGCGTCCGTTAGTAATGCCACGACCGGCAGTTCCCGGCAGGGAAACACCCTTCTGTGGGTTATTTACAGGCAGAATTTGCTTCATGGGCAAATTTCTCGTAATGCCGCCAGTTCCGAGGCTGTCCCGTAGATTACCCTGTATACTTCCGGGATTTCTTCTTCTTCAATAGCGGCAAAGGTAACCCGCAGGTATTTATCTTCCAGGGCAATGGTTCCAATGCCCTTTTTTAACAGGGCCTGACGCAGTTCTTCCGCTCCCAGGCCGGCTTTACAGCGAAAACACATAAAATAGCCGGAATTAAAGGGAAGCGTTTCCAAAACAGAGGATGGGGGGGGATTCTCCGCTATAAATTGTTTTACTGTCCTGTAACGGCGGCAAAGAAGTGAAAAAAACGCTTCCTTGTCCGCCGTAGTGGCAGGATCTTCCCAGGTTTTCAAGGCCAGGTATTGGGCGGGGGTGTTGGCGCATGATACGGATGAGCGAATTGCCCCCATTAGTTTCTTTTCCAGGGCTTCATAGCCGGATATATCCAAACCTTTGGATCCAATGCTGACAAATCCGGTTCTAAGGCCCCAGACATAGTCCTCTTTGGTGGGGCCATCAATTTTTACTGCCAGCACCCTTTCATGAAGGGCGGCAAGGGGGCCGAAAAGGGATTCATTAATGGTTTCGTCTTCATAAAAAAGTCCGAAATATGCATCGTCGCAGATTACCAGCACGGAAGCGCCCCCTTCCGCACAATCATTAATAAGGGCAATAAGTTTTTCCGCTTCGGTTTTAAGGAGTGTATACCCCGAAGGATTATGGGGAAAATTTAAAATGATCCGTACCTGGCCGGTTTTTGCCTCTTCTTTTAGGGCATTTTCAAAGGCATCAATATTAAACACCCCAACTTTGTTGGGGACATCATCATTACCTGGGACATCAACGGAAAAAAGAGCTATACCTTTCAGAATGGCTTCCCTGCGCTCGGAAAAAATAAGGCTGTAATTATCCCAGGATGGATCGCCGGCAAGAATTACCTGGCCTTTATCCAGAAAAAGATCGGCAATATAGGAAATCCCCGCGGTGATTCCCGGCACAACTACGGGCAGGGAAAAATCACCTTCTTTCAGGCAGGAATTCTTTCGGATCAAGGCCGCTTTTTGTGTATTACGGAGCGCTTCGATCCCCGCTGTGGGGGCATAGACCACAATTTCTTCCGGTAAAAGGCCTGGGAAATGTTTTGCCAGGGGGGAAAGAATCAGAGGTTTTCTGTCTTTGAATGCCATACCCAAGGTGGCGTTTATCCTGGCGGTTTTTTTTGCTTCCGCCGCCTGGGCAATAATTCCTTTTGGAAAAAAAAGACGCCTTCCCAGGGAAGATAAAAAAACACCGGCATGGCTTTTGTCCAGCGCATCGTTTAATTCATTTGCAAGAGGGTTCATATTGTAACCATACCCTTTCTCTATTAAATTTAACAAGATGGATTTCGGAAAAATTTTGGACCAATGGGAAAAACAAAGCCCGGGGATTTACGATAAAGTTGCAGTATCTTCTTCTATTGGTGATTATCCGGCCTATAACGAATCTCCTGCCTCCCGGCGAAGACGGCTCCTCCGCAAAAGCCCTGACGCTTCCATAGACCTTCACGGCCTGACAAAGGACGAAGCCTGGAATTCCCTGTCAGTTTTTTTTAATGACGCTAAAAACAAAGCCCTGGAAAAAGTATTGATCATCCACGGAAAGGGAAATCATGAAGGAACAAGCGGATCCCGGGAAACAGGAATTTTAAGAAAAATGGTCCGTGACTTTATAGAACGTTGTCCCTTTGCCGGAGAAAGCGGTTACAGCAATGCCCGTTCCGGCGGAATGGGATCAACCTGGGTATTGCTAAAAAAAGTCAGCGTTCCCGGTAGATGATGCGGCCCCGGTTAAGGTCGTAGGGGGAAAGGGCAATACGGACACGGTCGCCGGGGACAATACGGATATAATGCTTGCGCATTTTGCCGGAAAGATGGGCCAGGATCAGATGTCCGTTCTGGTTATCCAGCTCTATCCTGAACATGGTATTGGGAAGGGCTTCTTTTACTACCCCTTCCACTTCTATCGCTTCTTCTTTAGCCACAAAACCTCCAGTTACATACTTTTAACCCAAACCGGCTTTACGGCGGGTATACACGTCATAGAAAACTGCCATAAGCAGGATAACAGCCTTAACCACATACTGATAATGGGTGCCCATATTCATTAATAACATTCCGTTATTAATGGCGCCCATCACCAGGCCTCCGATAACAACTCCTACAACCGAACCTATACCGCCGGAAGCGGAGACACCGCCTATGTAACAGGCCGCTATGGCGTCCAATTCAAACATATTTCCCGCCTGGGGAAGGGCGCTGTTCATGTAACCGGTAGAAATTACCGCAGCCAGACCCGCCAGGGTACCCATAAAACAGTAGACCATAAATATTACAAATTCCGAATTAATACCGGATAATTTTGCCGACCGGGCATTGCCGCCTACCGCATAGATATATCTGCCCAAAACAGTGTTTTTTAAAATAAAATGGAAAGCCCCAACGGTTACCAACAGTACAATTACAACGATGGGAAGCCCCCGGTAAACAGCAAAACGCTCCGCAATAACAAGCACCAGTATGCTGACAATTATTAATTTAACAGAAAAAATTGCTGACGGGGCAACTTCAAAGCCATTTGTTATTTTTGCTCTGCGGTTTCTGAATTCCTGGATCAAAAAGACAGCAAGCACAATAAATGCCAAAATAAATGCCGATGGATAATGCCCAAAAAAGTTTGGATCCATTAATTCCAATATGTCTTCATCTATTGTTCCGGTAGCAAGGTAGGAATAGATATCGTCAAAAAAGCTAATGGGGGTAACATTGGTTACAATGTAGGTAAGCCCCCGGAAGAGCATCATTCCCGACAGAGTAACTATAAAGGCCGGGATCTTGGGGTAGGCTATAAACCAGCCCTGGAAAGCGCCCACGGCAAAGCCCATAATAAGGGATGCAATCAGGGTAACAGTCATTCCCACACCGGTATTATAAATGTATGCGCTTAAAGCTCCGACAAAAGCGCACACCGAGCCGACCGAAAGATCAATCCCTCCGATGATAATACACTGGACCATTCCGGTAGCCAGGATGAGTACATAACTAAACTGGAAAAAAATATTGGTAAAATTCCGGCCGGTAAAGTTTGTCCAATTAACCAGGGGTCCAAAAATTACCATAATCAACCCCAGCATAATAAACATGGAATAATTGCGTAAATTGTTTTTAATCAGGGTTTTGGCATTTGTTGAATGGATAACTTTATTACTCATAATTTCCTCTTTAATTTGCGTAAGCTGTTCACCCAACCAGGGCCATGTGCATAATCTTTTCCGGGGTTGCTTCTTTCTTTGACAGCTCCCCTTTTATTTTTCCTTCGTTCATTACATAAATACGATCCGCCATACCTATTACCTCGGGCAATTCGGAGCTAACCATGATAACGCTTTTTCCGGCGGCAATTATATCGTTCATAATTCCGTAGATTTCTGTTTTTGCTCCCACATCAATGCCCCTGGTAGGTTCATCTACAATAAAAATTTCCGGATTCGCCGACAGGGTTTTGCTTACCACCACTTTCTGCTGGTTACCGCCGGAAAGGTTTCTGACAATCTGGTTAATCGACGGCGTCCGTATATTAAGATCTTTCCGGTAACGCTCCGCTGTCTTTATTTCAGCATGGTTGTCCATTATACCAAACCGTGAGACCTTATTTAAACTGCTGTGGGAGATATTGGTTTTTACATCCTGAATCAGAATAAGGCCCAGAGATTTGCGGTCTTCGGAAATATAACCCAGCCCAGAATCAATCGCGGACTTGGCGCTGCTTAACATAATAGGTTTTCCGTTAATATGCAGCTCCCCTTCACTTCGGTAACCGTAAGAATTCCCATAGATACTCATCATCAGCTCGGTGCGCCCGGCGCCCATGGGGCCGCAGAAGGCTAAAATTTCCCCTTTCCGCAAATAAAAGGAAACATTATCCACAACCTTGATATTATGATATTCAGGGTGATAAACCGACCAGTTTTTTACTTCCAACACTGTTTCTCCCGGAGATGACTTTCGCTCCGGAAAACGGTGGGTCAGATCCCGGCCCACCATGTTTTTGATAATCACTTCCTCGGTTAACTTGTCGCCTTTTACATCAAAGGTACGGATAGACTTTCCGTCCCGTAAAACGGTAACCGTATCGGCGACTTTCAGAACCTCGTTTAGTTTATGGGAAATCATAACCAGGGTAATTCCCTGTTTTTTAAATTCCAGCATAAGCTGAAGGAGCTTTTCGCTTTCATCATCGTTAAGCGAAGAGGTAGGTTCGTCAAGAATAAGCAGTTCCGCCTTTTTAGAAAGGGCCCGGGCAATTTCCACAAGCTGCTGCTTACCAACCCCAAGTTTGCTTACAATTGTTCCGGGGGGCTCATTAAGCCCTACTGTCTTCAGGTATTTGCTTGATTCCGCAATATATTTATTCCAGTTGATAATGCCGAACTTGGTCTGCATATGCCCCAGAAAGATATTTTCGTAAATTGATAAATAGGGACTTAAAGCCAGTTCCTGATGGATAATGGCAAGTCCTTCTTTTTCACTATCCTTAACGCTATGGTAATTGGTTTCTTTTCCCTTATAAAAAACTTTACCTGTGTATTCACCCTTGGGATATACCCCGCTGATTACACTCGTAAGGGTCGACTTTCCCGCTCCATTTTCTCCGCAGAGGGAATGAATTTCGCCTTTTTTTACTTTTAAACTGACATTTTCCAGAGCCCTGACACCGGGAAACTGTTTTGTTAGGTTTTCGATTTCAAGAATATATTCATTCATGCACAAGCCGCCCCCTGGCAGCTCGCAAACCACAAGTTTGCTTGTAATAACTTCCTTGAATCAAAAAAGGAGGGGAGACCCCCTCCTTTATTAATTTATACCACACTACTTGGTGATTTGGGTACCCTGAGCTTTGGTATAGAAACCGGCATTTACAGGAACCGCCAGATTATTTTTTGTTATTAAGACGGGATCCAATAAATAGGCTTGTACAAATTTACCGGCCGCCGGATTTGCAAGGTTAACCTGGCCGATATCTCTTGGAGTACCGGCAGTACCTGCAAGAACTGCGCCGGGAATGCTAATCGTTTGCCTCTTTAGAATTTGATCGGCCAGGACCATTGCCGCTTCGGCGAGTTTGGCGGTGTCTTTAAAGACCGTGCTGTACTGTTCACCTCTTTTAATAGCCATCATGGATTCAAATTCGGCGTCCTGTCCGCTGATTATTACCACCTTGTTTTTGTATCTTCTATCGGCTTTAAGGGCTTGGAAGATTGCCCGAGCCAGGGTGTCATTGGGGGCTAAAACCGCATCCAAAACCATAGTCCCGCCGGCATCGTTATTAAGAAGGTTTTCCATTCTGGCTTTGGCAATGTTGGGGAACCAGTTTTCAGTAGTAATCCGCAGGAAATTGTTTCTATCCGCAGAATTGGCAGGATTGGGACCAACTACCCTTAATGCACCTCTGGTGATATGGGGCCTTAGGACATCCATGGCGCCGTCAAAGAAGAAGTTGGCATTCGCATCGGTGGGAGAACCGGCAAAAAGAGTGATGTACTTAGGATTAGCAGAGGAGGCAGCATTGAGGTTAAGACCGTCTACAATACTCTGACCCTGGAGTGTTCCTACCTTATAATTGTTAAAGGTAACGTAATAGTCATAGTCTGTGGACATCTGAATAATCCGGTCATAGGCGATTACGGGTACCCTTGCGGTGGCCGCTTCCCTAACCACAGAACCAACACCATTATTAATGCTTCCAATTACCAAAAGCTTAGCTCCGCCGGTCAGGAAGGCAGAGACCTGCTGGTTCTGTTGGTTCTGATCAGCATTACCGAACTGGACCTGCGCCCTATAACCCCGCTTTACCGCTTCCTGCCTAAGCGATTCGCCGTCTTTTTGCCAGCGAAGAACATGGGTTTCAGGCATGGCAATACCAATAAGGTCTTGTGCGAAACTGAGACCTGCAACCGCAAGAATCAGTAATACGAGAAATAGTTTCTTCATACTTTTCCTCCAAAAGAATAGTAATTTTAGGGTAATACTACCCCCTCTTTTTGGTATATGTCAAGGGTTTTTTTTAGAGGTTTTTTCCGTATTCATAGTTATGCTTTTATGTTGACAATATGCGCATATTATGATAGATTTTCATACATAGAGGATTTCATATGTCTTTTACCAATATCAATATTCGTGTAGACAATACCATAAAAAAAGAAGCACAGGATGTTTTCCTGTCCATGGGTCTGGATATGACCACTGCCATAAATATTTTTTTGCGGCAAGCGATTTGGCAGCGCAGTATTCCGTTTACTATTACGGCCGAACCTGAAAGAAAAATACCAAAACCAGGCTGCATGAAAGGCAGGATATGGATGGCAGATGATTTTGATGCACCGCTTGAGGATTTTAATGAGCATATGGAATGAAATGCCTTTTGGATACGCATACAGTTTTATGGTTTTTGGGCGACCCCGAAAAACTTTCCAGAACGGCACTTGGAGCCATTATTGAACCGGCAAATAAAAATTACATTAGCATTGTATCTGCCTGGGAATTGGCAATTAAAATCAGCCTTGGAAAACTAAATTTTGAGGACGGTATTGAGAATTTTTTCAGGATTATCGAAAAAAATGGCTTTGAAATGCTCCCCATAAAAGAAGAATACTTTAAGTCGTTAAAAGCGCTTCCATAATACGAAATCTCTTATATTTGGTGATAGATGAAAAACATATATATAAAGAAGCTTGTTCTTTTTTCGTTAATCGCAGCCGGGCTGTTCCAGGTAATTGCCAATTGTGAAAAAAAGAACGGTAGAGGACCGGATAAAACCCCTGTAAACGGCGAAATCACCTGCCGGCTCCTGACCGATGCCGGCGGTGTGGACGACCGATCCTTTGCCGCCGCCGCATGGCGGGGGATACTTCAATATTATGGCGATGTTTGGGACAACACTGCCGGAAGGGGCAAATATTATGATGTGGTTACGGCATTAACCCATGATCAATATAGCCCCAATATTCAACTTGCCACGGACGAAAAATTCGATTTAATTATCGTCACGGGGTTTACCTTTGCCTCTGCCCTGGCAGAGGCGGCCGGAAAGAATCCGGACCAAAAATACCTGATTGTAGATGCGGATTGGCTGGACCTTCCCAATGGTCTCCAGACAACTTTTGCCGAACATGAGGGCTCTTTCCTGGTGGGAGCCGCCGCGGCTCTTAAAGCCATTGAAGACAATATTCCCAATCCCCGGTTTGGTTTTATCGGCGGCATGGCTAGCTCTACAATAACAAAGTTTGAAATGGGTTTTATCCAGGGGATTCTGTCAATCCTGCCAAATACCCGGATTGATGATTATTATGTGGGAAGCTGGAATGATCCCGGTTTAGCCAAAGCCCAGGCAAAAAATTGGTACGATCAGGGGGTATTCATGATTTATTCCGCCGCCGGCATGTCCGGAAACGGCACAATCGCCCAGGCCAAAGAATACCGGGCTCAGGGCAGGAATGTGTGGGCCATTGGAGTCGATTCAGATCAATTTGAAGAAGGACTTTACAATGCCGCCGAATCGGCAGTATATACCTCCATGCTTAAAAAGGTGGAAATGGCTGTTCTTTACGGACTTCAATCGGTAAAAAACGGCAGTTTCCGGGGTGAGGTAATTAACTTCGATCTAAAAGCCGATGGAGTAGGTTTTTCTGCTGCAAATCCCGCTTTGTCCGGCAATATCAGGTCAAAAGTAAATGAAGCAGCCCAAAAAATTATTAACGGCCAGATTACGGTGGTTCCTACCTATGCTGCCGCCGGAAAGTTTCCCGGATTCCCGCAGAATCTACAGGCCAGAGACGATTAGAACTAACCTACGCCGCGAGCCCTTGATGGAGTATATTCTCAACAGATTTTTCCCCGATCCAATCGTTGATCTCATCTTCCATGAGAACGTTTCCTTTGTCCAGCATTCTTTTATGAACCTTATGTTTAAAAATTTTTTCTTCAGAATATTTTTCCATATTAGTTTCCTTCATTTTCCTCAACTAAACTGCAATATTCCAGAACAGGCTTTATGCTGTCCTTGTCGGTAAAGTCTAAAGTTTTTCCATAAGTTAATGCCAGCAATTTTTCGTCAACGCTCAATTCTTCAACGGGTTTTTTATCCATTTTTTTCTTTGCGAGCCAGAATAAAAACCTATACATGAGGTTTAATTTGTAATGGTCAAACCCTTTATCGGGCCGCCAAGCAGAGGGCTTGCCAACAGTACAACGCCGTAAGCGGAAAGCATATCGGATTTTACGTTTTTTATGTCGTGCAAATCGCCGTTTAGCCCTTCCGCGATCCATTCGGCATATCTTTTAGTCGTGCCGTTTTTCGAGTGATACATAACCAATACTTTGCTCATAAAATCTTCTTCTGTTACGGTAATGCTTTATTCATATTTTGTCAATTAGCGGCGTAGCCGCTTTGCATAATTTTTCGACCAATGCTATGTCAAATTTCGTATAACGTTCTAGGTAACTGAACCCGAACCGCCAAA
>JAIRRF010000201.1 GCA_031256115.1 Treponema sp. | reverse complement strand
CGCGCTCTACCACTGAGCTATTCCCGCAAGTATGCCGTTTTTTTAACCATTATTACAGTACCAGTAAAATGTTCTCCGTGTCAAGCAAAATTTAATTAACAGGGGAGTTAATCTTTATGTTTTTTTTGGTTATGATATTAAGCTATATGTTATGATATTAAACTATATAATACGGGAGAAAATAAAAAATGGAACAGCGGAAAAAACGGATAACAGGATTTGACTCCCTTAGGTTTTTAATGGTTTTTTTGGTGATTGCCCTGCATTCCGCCATGACCTACATGGAGTTCGGAGTACCGTGGTGGTATGTTATTGATGATCATAAGAGCCTTTTCTTCACATTTGTGGTGGTGTTCTTCGACTCATTCCCGATGTCCGTGCTCTTTTTCCTGGCAGGTTACTTCGCTGTCCCGTCCTTCGACAAAAGAGGAACGGCTCTATTCCTGAAAGACAAACTTCTGCGGCTTGGATTGCCCTGGGTATTGGGCGTCTTCCTGGTAGCACCTGTTCTGGCCCGCAGCACAATGACGGCCCTGGGTTTTCCTCCGCCGGACGCACTTACTTTTATAACACAGTTCTTTTTTGGACCTTTTTATCAACAGGGGCCCTATTGGTTTCTTGGTATTTTGCTGTTTTTCATGGTTCTTTTTGCCGTCATTTCGGCGCTTTTCAAAAATGCAGGCCTTGGCCCGGAAAAACAGAATAATAAACCGGGAAGCAGGCCCTGGATTATTCTGACGATCCTTTGGATTGTATCGGTTCTGACATATTATCTATCCGGCCGTTTTGTAAAACCTGCTGTAGACTGGCTAAACGCCGGATATATCCTTTATTTCCAGCCGTCAAGAATTGCCGGATATCTCCTGGTATTCGCCGCCGGGCTGCTTGGCTGGAGGAAGCGTTGGTTCACCGGAGGCGGCTGGTCGCCGAATGTTTTCTTCTGGGGCACAGGATCATTTGTGTCGGCCGCTTTTCTGCTGTACATTAAGTTCTTTATCGCCCCTTTCCGCAGCGAACTTTTTGGATTGGTCTCCGAGTCCTTTACCTACAATGCCACGGCTTTATCCATGACATTCTTCTTGACGGCGTTTTTTTCAAAATCCCGGAACTTTTCTTATAAGGTAATAAAGTATTTTGAAGCCGATGCATACGGTATTTACTGGCTGCATATGCTCATACTCATGCCTATGCTGTACCTGTTAAAACCCTTGTCAATCCCGATAGCTCTGAAATGGGTCTTTTCGCTTCCGGCCACGGTACTTGTATGTTCCCTCCTGCTTAGATGCGGCCGTCGGGTCTGGACGAAAAGTTTGTTATTTTTCGTCCAGACCTTACATTTTCTCCCGTTTCGTTGAAACGGTACGAAAATGTTATATTAAGGAAGGTGTCCGAACAAGTCATATAAACTTTTCGGACACCACCTGGTTGATTCTTCAGCCCCTGCGGATAACGGAAGGCATTTCCACATTAAAACTTTTAAGTACACAGGATTTTCCATAATCAAAAAGCCCGATCCGGCTAATCGGACTTTTAAGTTTTTCCTCCACATTATGGGAAACAACAATGTCGCAGAGCTGGCGGGAGTGGGATACCATGGTCTGGCCCTGGGCGCTGTATGAGCGCATCTCAAGTTCATTTAAGGTTGCGCCCTGGGCGCCGTTTTCCATGGCCGTTCTGCGGAAAGTATCGGCTTCTTCTTCTTCGCCAATAAAGAAAAGCCCCCTGGAACTGATGTTCCTGCCTTCGCTGCTTCCGCTTTTGGTATGTCTGGATCCAAACCTGCGCCAATCACTGGATCCATGGACCTCGTCCAGAGCGGCAATGACCTGTTCCATAGTAGCGGCGTGAACCCTTTTACCCTGTCTGACCCGCAAATTTACCACCGGCGCATAGATAAAACATTTATACAAAAAACCCTGGCCGGGAATGTTAAGCCTTGCTCTGGAGATAAGAGTTTTTTCTATATACTCCGCGTCAAACCGGGGAACAATGAACCAGATAATTTCTTTTTCAACGGGGATAGTTATTCTAAGGAGACCCAGTTTATCCCTTAGTCCTACGCCGGTACCAAAGAAAATGATTGGTACGCATACTCCAAGTTCCAATATTGCCTGGGCAAGAGAATCGCCTATTCCCCCCCTGGGGACAATGCAGCTTACAAGGACATGTTCTTCATGATGAAGTTTATCCGCTTTATCGCAAAGTTTATCAAGTTTTTCATAGTCAAATGAAAGGGGCGTTCCCCGGTTGTAGTTAATATGTTGGGCAAATATACTGCCCCGTCCGCCCATTTTAAGATCCGTTGTCTCGGCAATGCGATGCATCACTCCTGTTTCATATTCCGAAGGGACATACATGCGATAGATTACAGCCCGGTTTTCTTCAAGTCTGGTACCCGAACGGAATCCAAAATACCCCTGATGGTCAACCAATGACATCTGCTTGGCCGGCTGGACAAAAACTTCGGGAAGACCCAGATCTGAGAGGCATTGGTCCAAAGCTTCGGTTATATTCATATCCGCAATGCAAATGATACTGGAAAAATTTGCCGTCATGGCTCCTCCGTAAAAGTTTTCATGTGTTTCTTAATGCCCGTTTCGATCTTGCCTGGTCAATAATCCCCGACACAAGAATAATGATGATGGGGAAAACGCTGGCGGTTGCTACAATGCCGAAAGCGCCGTCCGCCCGGAGAGAATCGATCCCCAGTCCCAATCCGGTGGTAATCATGATTGGGACTGCAATGGGTCCTGTGGCAATACCGGCAACATCCCAGGCAATGGAAGCGAAATCTTCCGGCGCAATGATTGTCAGAAACAAAGCCAGACAATAACAGGGCGCAAGGATCCACGAAAGGTGAATCCCTCCGGAAGGAAGCATATTGCTGAACA
>JAIRRF010000166.1 GCA_031256115.1 Treponema sp. | reverse complement strand
CGTTATATCCTGATAGTCACAGGCAATAGCCTTGCTTCTATCGCCGCTGAGATTTTCAGCCAGATGGCGTATAAATAACAAATTAACTTACACTTTCGCCCTGTGTTCTGCCGATTTTTCGGTGGGACGCAGGGCTTTTTTTAACTGTACTTTGCTGGAAAATATCAACGTACCCCGGAGCCTTGTAAGCATAGAAGACGGAGCCTTTTATAACTGCCGCAGCCTTAAAGAAATGATTATTCCCGATACTCTCAGAAGATTGGGTTCAAGGGCTTTTTCCGGTTGTATTGGCATGGAAAAGCTAAGTATTTCCCGGCGCACCAAATTAGGTGAGCATCCTTTTATGGGCATTAGCGGTACAATAACATTCAGGGATTAAATAATGAGTAAATTGACGGAAGATCGGGTGTTAAAAATAATGAATGGCTACGGGAATGATCCCCAGCAGCTTATTTCCGTGCTTCTGGATATTCAGACAGAATCGGGAAACAATAGTGTCGAACAAAAATGGGCAGTTTTGGTTTCCCGGGTTTTGGGGGTTCCCCTGTCCAAGATCTACGATGTGCTGACTTTTTACGCCATGTTCAGTACAAAGTCCCGGGGCGAATATGTAATCGAAATATGCCAAAGTACACCCTGTCATTTTACCGGTACGGGTAAAGTAACAGAATGGTTTGAAGCCGCAGCAGAAATCAAAGTTGGCGAAACGACAGGGGACGGCATGATTTCGCTTTTTCGTACAAGCTGCATTGGATACTGCGATATAGGACCGGCAGTAAAAATCGGCGACAATGTATTCGGTAATTTAACCGAAGAAAAAGTTAAAGCCCTGGTAAAATGCTGCCGGGAAAATAATACGGCGGAGTTATATTCTTTATGTCAAAATTGATAAAACTGCTTACTGGCGGCGCAGATAGCGAAGATCCGCTTTCGATTGAAGATTACACAAAAACCGGCGGCTTTAGCGCATTAAAGAAAGCTGCGGTTACGAAGAATGAAGACATAATCGCCGAAGTAAAAAAGGCAAAATTACTGGGCCGGGGTGGAGCTGCGTATCCTGCCGGCAGCAAATGGGAACATCTTTTTCATATTCAGGAGACTCCCAGGTATATAGTCTGCAATGCCGATGAGGGTGAACCGGGTACCTTTAAAGACCGGTTTATTATGGACAGGATGCCCCTGAAACTTTTGGAGGGAATTATTATTGCCGGTTTTGTGTTCAGGGCAAAGGCCGGGTATATATATGTGCGCGGCGAATACCGGAAAATTCAAAAGCGGCTTTTGGAAACAATAGAAAATGTAAAAGCCTCAGGTTTCCTTGGACGGAATATTCTGGGCTCTGGTTTCGATTTTGACATTCATGTTATTTCCGGCGCCGGTGCCTATGTCTGTGGTGAAAACTCGGCGCTCCTTAATTCTACCGAAGGCAAAGTTGGACGACCGCGGATCAAGCCCCCTCATTTGGCCGAGGTGGGTCTTTTTCTTAAGCCAACGCTGGTAAACAATGTTGAATCCTTTACCAATATTCCGCTCATCGTCCATATGGGAGGTGAAGCATTTCTGCAAGCGGGCCATTCCGAATCCGGGGGAACCAAGCTTGTATGCCTTTCCGGGCATTCCCGGAACAGGGGCGTTTATGAAATTCCCCTGGGCAAAGTTACATTACGGGATCTAATTTATGATCCGGAAATCGGCGGCGGTCTTGCGGCGGACAAAAAATTAAAATTCTTTCATCTGGGCGGACAAAGCGGCACCATAGGATCCATTGATCAACTGGATACAGTATATAGTTATACGGATTTAAAAAAGGCCGGGCTTTCTGTGGGATCCGGAGCTGTTGTAGTTATGGACGAAAGTGTTTCCATTCTTGAATACCTGATTGGTGTTACAGAATTTTTTATCCATGAATCCTGCGGCAAGTGCATTCCCTGCCGCGAAGGCAATAGGCAGCTTCATCAATTTTTAAAAAAGCTCTCTGTGCCGGATGCTGCCACTGTTGAGGACCTGAATACCCTGCGCCGCCTTATTCGTACCATGTGCGACTCTTCATTTTGCGGCCTGGGCCAAACCGCTGCCGCCGCACTAAAAAGCGCCTGGAATCATTTTAAAACAGAGATTGAAGCGAATGTACGCGCAGGAGGAATGAAATGATCCCCGGCAAAACAGGCACAGTCATTAAGCTTACCATTGACGGTATAGCGGTATCCGTACCCGAAGGTACCACAATTCTGGAGGCAGCCAGGAAGGTCAATGTTCACATTCCTGCGCTTTGTAATTACCCGGGGCTTGGCAAACGGGCTGTTTGCCGACTCTGCGTGGTGGAATGTGACGGTCGGAGTAAACTTGTTCCGGCCTGCGCCAATGATGTCTGGGAGGGGGTGAACATTGTTACCAACAATGCACGTCTTGCAGATATCCGGAAGATGATCCTGGAATTGCTCCTGGCAGATCATCCCCAGGACTGTCTTAACTGTGTCCGGAATACAAAATGTGAACTGCAAACCCTAGCAAGACAATTTGGCATCCGCTCATCACCATTCAGCCCCAAAGCTGTAGGCGGCCTCCCGCCCATAACAGAAAATGAAGTCCTGGAAAGAGATATGCGGAAATGTGTCAAATGCGGACGCTGTGTTGAAATTTGTCAGGAAGACCAGGCTGTTCGGGCAATCAATAGTTCTCATCGCAGTATTGATTACGAAATCTGTACCCCTTACAAGCAAGCCCTTAGCAAAGGCCCCTGCATTTTCTGCGGCCAGTGTGCGGCGGTTTGTCCCGTGGGGGCTATTTATGAGTACGATAATACTGTTGAGGTTTGGAGCGCCCTGCATAACCCGGATAAACATACGGTGGTACAAATTGCCCCGGCGGTCCGGGTAGCCCTGGCGGAAGAATTCGGGTTTATGCCGGGAACCATCGCTACCCGGCGGATTTATGCCGCCCTGCGCCGCCTTGGTTTTAATACCGTTTTTGACACCAATTTTTCCGCGGACTTAACGATCATGGAAGAGGGTACCGAACTGGTAAAACGATTAACCGGAAATTCCAAATACATTCCCCTTGTTACAAGCTGTTGTCCCGCCTGGGTAGAATACATGGAAGAATACTACGCCGACATGATCCCCAATTTTTCCACCGCCAAAAGCCCACAGCAGATGATGGGGGCCATGATAAAGGCCTACTGGTCAGACAAAGCGGGGGTTGATCCGGCCAAAGTATATTCCGTGTCGGTAATGCCCTGTACCGCAAAAAAACGGGAAACCAGACGCAATGACGACATGAAGAGCGCCGCCAGGTTCCTAAGTGCGGAAGCTGGTTACGATGTGGACATTGCAATTACCACCAGGGAATTGGCCCGGATGATTAAACAGGCGGGTATCGACATTATGGCCCTGCCCGAAGAAGAAGCGGATAATCCTCTTGGTCCTTACACCGGAGCCGGAACAATTTTCGGCGTTACCGGCGGCGTCATGGAAGCGGCGGTTCGAAC
>JAIRRF010000097.1 GCA_031256115.1 Treponema sp. | reverse complement strand
ACCTGATGCCCAGCTACCTCCGTTTTGTCCGGGGGGTGATTGATTCGGAGGATCTGCCCCTGAACGTCAGCAGGGAAATCCTTCAGCAGAATAAGATCCTGTTGAACATAAAGAACGCTTCGGTAAAAAAGCTGCTGGGGGAATTCAAAACCCTGGCCAACAGCGCCTCTGCTTCCGATGAAAACAAAACCAAATGGGAAACCTTTATCAAGGAATTTAACCGTCCCTTAAAGGAAGGGCTCTACCAGGACTTTGGCAACCGGGATGCCCTGCAGGAACTGGTGCGTTTTAAGAGCACCGCCATAGAAAGCTCCGCCGATAATCCCGGCTGGACCAGCTTTGCTGAATACCTGACCAGGATGAAGGGTGATCAAAAAAATATCTACTATATAACCGGGGGCGATGAAAAAACCCTCCGGGCTTCTCCCCTGCTGGAAGCCTATAAAGCCAAGGACATAGAAGTCCTTATCATGGACGATGAAATAGACGACATCGTGATTCCCTCCCTTCACAGTTACCGCAAAGAACTGCCCGGCACGGACGGCAAGATGGAAACCAAGAGCTGGGACATCAAGGCGGTGAACCGCGCCGGGGCCGACGAAGAGCTGGGCGAAAAGAAAGACAAGCAGGCCGAAAAAGAAGCAAAGCCGGTCATCGAAAAAATCAAGAAAGCCCTGGGAGACCGGGTAAAAGATGTCAAACTTTCCCGCCGCCTCCACGACTCACCATCCTGCATCGTGGCGGACGAAAAAGATCCCTCCATACAGATGGCGGCGATGCTCAAGGCTATGGGCCAGACCGACATGCCGGATGTTAAACCCATCCTGGAAATAAACGGCGACCACCCCATCGTAATAGCCCTGAAAGACACCGACGACGAGGACCGCATCGCCGACACCGCGGGGATACTGCTGGACCAGGCTTTGCTGGTGGAAGGGGTAAAACTCAAGGACCCCGCAGATTTTGTGAAGAGGTTGAATAGGTTGCTGGCGAGTTGAGCGAAATTATGGAAGATAATTGCCCGCTCATAGAAATCCAGATTGTTGGTAGACAATCAAAAAAAAACCAACTATAGTTAATTTGGTTTTCAGGGTTGGGTGAAATTCCCTACCGGCGGTATAGCCCGCAAGCATATGCAGAGTCCGGTGAAATTCCGGCGCCGACGGTCACAGTCCGGATGGAAGAAAATCTCATGTACCTGGGCATATCCTTCCGGCAAATAATCCTGAAAAAATATTATTACACAAGAGGGCTATAGTCAATTAATTTAATTAATTGACTATTTCCGATTGTAATTGTTTATTGTACAAGGAATTATGCAATTCCCTGCACAATAAACTAAATTAATGGAGTATATATGCCTAAATTTGCAATTAAGCTAATCCCCGGCCTTTGCCTTTTTTTCTTTCTTTCTTCTGCCCTCTTTTTTTTCTCCTGCAGGAATAAGGATCTTTCCGGAAGAATTCAGGGGGAAGATGAAAAGACCATATCGGTGGGCGTTTTTATTCCCGGTATAATTTCCGGCAGTCCGGTTTACGAGATGCTTGCCGAAGGAGTAATGGCGGCGGCGGAAAAGCACAATAACGGGACAAGGTCAGTGGAGATTGTAATAATTGAAGGGGGCTATAATCAGGCTGAATGGGAAAACAAAATAACTGCCATGGCGGCCTCGGGTTCTTACAATTTGATTGTTTCTTCCAATCCTTCCATACCGGATATTGTTTCAGGTATATCGGAAAAATTTCCGGGACAGTATTTCCTTCTCCTGGATGGAGAGTTAAGGGGAAATCCCAGGGTTTACACCCTGCGTTATAATCAGCGTGAACAGGCTTACATGGCAGGATACATGGCCGCCCTGGAAACCGAAGCAAACGGGACGGTAAAACGAGTCGGACTTATTGCGGCCCAGGAATACCCGGTAATGACCAATATAATTCTGCCGGGTTTTCTCGAGGGCGCCCAGACGGTTAATCCCCGTTACGAGGTGGATTTTCGCATCGTAGGAAATTGGTACGATGCGGCAAAGGCAGCGGAACTTACGGAGAGCTTGATTCGCAGCGGGGTCAGGGTATTGCTCTGCATTGCTGGAGGCGCCAATGAAGGAGTGGTTAATACCGCAGGCCAATCAGACGCCAAAGTAGTATGGTTTGACACCAACGGATACAACATCAAGCCCGGTACGGTGATTGGGAGTTCTGTCCTACACCAGGATCTGGCCGCTTACTCCCAGTTAAACCGTTTTTTGTCGGGAACCCTGCCCTTCGGGACCGCCGAAATCTTTGGAGTAAACGACGGCTACGTAGATTTTGTACAGGATGATCCCATATACCGGGAAACGGTTGCAAAAGAGATCAGGGAAAAACAGGCAGCCATGATCGACAAAATCCGTTCCGGTGAGTTGACGCTGAATTAGATGGTGGAATTAAGACAGATACATAAGTATTTCTCTATAAACGGAGTCAAAGCCCTGGAGGGTGCAAATTTTAATTTGCAGGACGGAGAGATTCATGCACTTCTGGGGGAGAACGGCGCAGGGAAATCTACCCTGATGCATATTATGGCAGGTTTTATGAAACCTGAAGGGGAAAATATGCTAATGTCCCGCAGTAATGCAGGAACAATCCTTGTACACGGCAGGGAACATGTATTTTCATCTCCGGTACATGCTTTTTCGGCGGGGATTGGCATGGTCCGCCAGCACCCCCGGCATATTCCGGGTTTTATGGTTTGGGAAAGCTGTATTGTTGGTTCTGAAAAACATCCCAGCCTGTGGTTTAACCGGCATTCATTTCGGAAACAAATTGCCGATTTGAATGAACATTTTAAATTGCAGCTTCCCCTGGACAGCCCCGTTGAATTCCTTTCAGTCAGCCAGGGGCAAAAGGCTGCTATCCTTTCCCTGCTGCTTCGAAATACCCGGTACGTTATTTTTGATGAACCCACCGCCGTACTTAGTCCGGAGGAGGCCGAAAACCTGTTTAAAATTCTTTTTGCACTCCGGAATGCAGGAAAAGGGATAGTCCTGATAACCCACAAACTGGATGAAGCTTTACGAATCGCCGACAGGCTTACGGTACTTCGGCAGGGAATAACTCAAATCTGCTGCAAGCCGGATATGCTTTCCCGGGATGATCTTAATGAATTAATCTTTGGCAAGGAATCAACCAACCCCGTCGCAGAGCGGACGGGGTATGGTTGTTTTGGTAAGGAATCTGTCTCAGGGTACATACCCACAAACTTTTCAAGTTGTTCATTTGAAGACATGCCCCAGAGAGGCAGGGTATGTACCCTTCGCAGACAATCAAAAATCAATCCGGTAAAGTTTCCTGCCGCAGCTAAACCTTGCCGTACGACAAAAGAAAAAGATTACTTGCAAAACATAAACCATGTTTTGGTGTTACAGAACTTTTCGGTTAATGTTCCGGGCTTTCCCCTGATTCAGGGAATTAATCTTAAACTGGAACAAGGAAAAATTTTGGGAATAAGCGGAGTGCGGGGAAGCGGCCTGGAAACCCTGGAACTGGCCATAACAGGTTTTCTTCCTTTTATGGGTACCATGCAAATTGGAGGAAAAAAAATTAACGGCAACGAACCCAGTACACCAAAAAGGATCAGGGCATTTCGTAAAGCCTCGGGGGTCTTCCTGGGAACAAGAAATGAAGGGAAATCCCTGCCTATCCGGGATATGCTGCTGATCCATGCACACAGGTATTTACAAAATAAAAGTATTCTGGATCATAGCGGAATAACACGGTGGATTGTATCGGTCATGGAAGCCGCGAAAGTACCCCTGGCAGATAAGGCAGCCGGAGATGCCTTTTCCGGCGGGCAATTGCAGCGGCTGCTTTTAGCCAGAGAAATGGCTGAACATGGAAAATTACTGGTTCTTTCCGAGCCGGGCCGTAATCTGGACAGACAATACAGGGAAAGGCTTGCAACCATGCTCAGGGAAAAAGCCGCGGAAAAAACTGCGGTATTGGTTTTTTCTTCGGATCCGGAAGAACTGCTTCCTCTGACTGACTCAATAATGGTGTTATGAAAAAGATCCGTTCTGTTTATGCAGAATTATTGCCCGGCGTCCTTATTCCTTTGGGAGCAGCCCTTATTATTCCCCTTGTTTTTATTGCCGCCGGTTCCCGGTACCCTGCCGGGACATTACAGGCGTTTTTTCTGGGCCCCTGGTCAAATACCTGGTTTTTGGGAAATACCCTGGACAGCATGGCCTTGCTTTTTACCGCATCTCTGGGGGCGGTCATAGCCTTTCGCGGAGGCTGTTTTAACCTGGGCTGTGAAGGGCAAATATATATGGGGGGTATTGCCGCTGCGGTACTGCTGTTAAAGGCAGATTTCCTGTCCGGTCCTATATCGTTGGTTCTGGCAGCTCTTGGGGCATGTTTAACCGGCGGCATTATGGGTGCCGTTTCCGGGTTGCTCCGGAAAAAAACCGGCGCAGGCGAACTTATCACTTCATTTCTTCTTGCCGCAGCTCTGATACCCGCCGGGGATTACTTAATAGCCCATGTACTTAGGAGTCCCGGTGTAAATCTTTTGGCAACCGATAAATTTTCTCCGGACAGGGTTTTGCCGCATATTCTTCCTCCATCATCATTGTCCGTTTCAATTATAATTTCTTTGGCACTTGTTTTTTTGTTCCACTTTTTTATCCACCGGACTGCCCAGGGCTACCGTTTCCGTATTACCGGACTGGCGCCGGATTTAGCCCTGTTCGGAGGTATCGATTCCGGCAGCTATGTTGTCCCCGCCATGGCTTGTTCGGGGGCCCTTGCGGGACTTGCGGGTTTTTTTGCCGTGGCGGGAACCTATGGTATGTGCTATCAGGGTTTTTCCGGCGGCCTAGGCTGGAATGGCATTGCTATGGCATTGATTGCGGGGAACGAACCCCTGATCCTTCTGCCGGCAGTATTTATCTTTAGTTCCATTAGGGCCGGCGCCGATGCGGCAATGCTTCAGCCGGGTTTTGGCTTTGAAACCGCCGCTTTTATTCAGGCGGCAGTTTTGTTGCTTGCGGCTCTGCCTTTTGGTATCCGTTATCTTAAGGGGAAAGGGCTGTGATGGGCTTTTTGGAACGCATGCTTATTTCCGCGGCTCCCCTGGCAATTGCTTCCACCGGGGCTCTTTTTACCGAGCTGGCAGGGGTACTGGGGATTTTTACCGAAGGTTTTATGACCGCCGGAGCTTTTTTTTCCTGGGTTATTGCCGTGCGGACCGGATCAGTTTTTTTGGGAGCCGCATCAAGCGCTGCGGCGGCAGCGATTGCAGGATGGGCTTTGGCCCGTTTTGTCAGAAAAACCGGAGCTAATCCCTTTATTGCGGGGCTTGCCGTTAATATATCCGCCGCAGGAATTACCGATGCTCTTTCGACTGTGTGGTTCGGGACCAAGGGGGTGCTTCGGAGTCCGGAGTTCATCATACCCAGGCCTATTCATTCGGTTTATTTTTCCTGGCTTGCGGTGATCGCCGCCGTTATCTTTATCGGCCATACTCCCTGGGGTCTAAGGCTCCGGGCTTCGGGGCTTTCTCCTGGGGCGGCAAAGGAACGGGGCATCAGGCCCGGTCTATACTGGGAAGCAGCCTGGGCGCTTTCCGCATTCCTTGCGGCCCTGGCCGGGGCTTTCCTCTGTTATCGTGTAGGATCTTACACACCCGGAGGCGTTGCAGGCAGGGGCTGGATTAGCCTGGCGGCGGTATTCCTGGGTTTCCGCCATGCGGGGGGGGTCTACATCGCCGCTCTGGTATTTGCCCTGGCGGAAATGGCGGGGCAGAATATACAAGGTATAGCGGGGATTCCCGCCGCCGCATTGCTGGGGCATCTTAATGCCGGGTTTCCCACTGCACTGGCATTGCTGCTCTATGTTGTTTCACAATGGACTAAAAAACAAAAACAAATCATTATGAAGAGGAAAAAATGATTGTAGTTGCCAATGATCACGGAGGGCTTGTCCTAAAACATTCAATATTCGAAGTTTTGGAAGAACTGAAGCTTCCCTATAGGGATATCGGAACCGGCAGCGCGGAAAGTACCGATTATCCTCTTTGGGGTTTCCGCGCAGCCAGGCTGGTTGCGTCCGGTGAATGTGACCGGGGAATCATTATGTGCGGTACCGGAGTGGGTATATCCATGTCGGCAAACAAGGTAAGGGGTATTCGCTGTGTGGTTTGTTCCGACTGTTATACCGCTAAACTTTCAAGGGCCCACAATAACGCCAACATGCTTGCCCTGGGCGGCAGGGTTGTCGGCCCGGATCTGGCGAAGATGATTGTCCAAATTTGGCTGGAAACCCCTTTTGAAGGAGGCGAGCGCCATTCCCGGCGGGTACAGATGATTATGGATATCGAGAAGGGAATCGATATCTAACTTTAGTTTTCCACCTCCATTCCGTTGAGCAGCAGGATTTCCGGACGATATTCAAAGTGCATGGTGTCATACAAAGCCCATTTGCCGCCCCAGCAAAATCCATAACGTTCAAAAATCTGTATCACCGAAGGGGGCGGATGCCAGCGTCTGTTATAGGGCACCATATACCATTCAAAATCTTTTTCCTTATCCGCAGTCCACTGCCAGTACGTTGCCAAACCATTTAAATCCTTTGGCAATATGTCCACGGCTATTCCATAGGAATGGTAACTCCGGCTGACGGTGGCGGCCACATTGCGCCAGTTCCAGGCGCCGATGGATCCGATATCATCAATAAAATCCTGCACAGCCGGGTCAGCTTTGGCTATTCCCCAGATTAAGGCATCTATTTTTATCAGTCTGTCCTTTATTTCCCGGTGAACATCCAATTTTTTCCCCAGAAAGTTAATTTGTACCAAATTGGAAAATGCCCCGCTTCTGGTTTTTGCCTGCCACAGGGTGTCATAAAATTCCGGATCCCGTTTAGGCGGGTTGGCCCTGCGTCTGGAAAGCACGCTTCTCAGCCGTTCCGCCTGTTCCCCTTCGGGTGCCTTCCAGGGAGGAAGTTCCTTTGGATAGGGGTAAAATGATTGCCGTGCCCAGGATTCGGGTTCTTTCCGGCGTTCTTCCGGTAATAGGCGGCCTTCGGCCCAGTAAAACCACTTGCCCCGGAGCAATAAAGCCCAGTCGTTGTTTCGGTACTCTACCCGGTTTATAAGCCCCGGATAGGCAGAGGCATGGGCTTTTATCATCTGTTCCGGAGTAAATTGCTGAAAATAATTTTGGCAGAAACCGGGGACAACATTAAGAAAAAGAAGCAAAAGGAACATGGAAAATAATAGATCATAACTTACTTGACAGCAAGTCTAAAAAAGGATATTGTTCAAGAGGCTGATTTTTTTAGAGGCCTAGATATGGCTTGCCCGGAAGCCCCTGGATTTTACATACGTAAAATTCATCCGGGAGAAGGATTTTTTTCAATGGCTAAGAAATTGTATGTTGGTAATCTATCTTACAACACCACCGAAGACGGTCTCCGTAACCTGTTTTCCGGCTTTGGGACTGTTGCGTCTGTCAAAATCATTTTTGACAGGGAATCGGGCAATTCAAAAGGATTTGGTTTTATTGAAATGGGTTCCGATGAAGAAGCTTCCGCAGCTATTACCGGAACCAACGGTAAGGAAT
>JAIRRF010000009.1 GCA_031256115.1 Treponema sp. | reverse complement strand
GGAATCATTAAAAGCCGGTTTGGGTGTTTGTGGTATATATGCAAGATTAACCAGAGAAGTTTTAACCAGGGCCGGATACAGGGTGGAAGTGTGGTCGTCAACTGTGGGGAACCATGCGTGGAATCAATTAATTATGCCTGACGGAAGAATATTATATATTGATGCCACATGGTACGATAATTGTCATGATAATCACCCGGTTCAAACCAGCCCGGATGATTATTCTCCTTGGTATATTACTTACGATAAAAATCTTTTTGAACTGGGACTAAAAAAGACTATCAGAATGCATGGAGCATGGCCGGATGCAAAAATTACAAGCCCCGGTATTGATTTAATTGCCGCCCCTATTGAAGGAGGAGCTTTGGGCGGCGGCTACGGACTGGCATTAACGGGTTTTACCGCAAGTAAAACCCAGGTAATTCAAAATGAACTTTTTAATGTTAGTTCCGCCATAACAAATGTGAATTTGGAAACCTTTCCCGGCGGTTATTTAGGTACAGCATTGGTTGATTCTAATGGCAATATTGCGGCAGTTATCGGAAGCAGAGCTATCGTTTCGCTGGATGTCGGACATGGTTATAATTCCCTGGATATTCAATCTTTTGTTCCCGAAACCGTTGGGGCCGGACAATACCGGTTAAGAATTGTTATTAGGCAGACCGGCAGTGCAGAATGGAGAATCGCAACAATTTCTTTAACAAATGTTCCCAATGTTATTAATGTCACTGTTTCCGCGGAAAAAGGAGCTCCGGGCGGCGGTTACGGACAGGCCTTAACAGCTTTTACTGCAAGTAAAAGCTCCGTATCCCAAAATGAACTGTTTACCGCAAGTTCTGCATTAAGGAATGTTGATTCCGAAGCTTTTCCCGGCGGCCAGGTAGGTACGGCTTTGGTGGATGCCAACGGCAATATTGCGGCAGTTATCGGAAGCAGAAATTCCGGAGCACGAAACCCCGGATCAACATCCGGTATTGCAGAGACTTTTTGTTTTGTGCCGGATACCGTAAGACCGGGACAATACCGGTTAAGGACTGTGATAAGACCCGACGGCCTGGAAATGTGGAGAATAGCTACACTGTCTTTGCCGAATGTTCCCAATGCAATTAATCTTACGGTCACGGCCGCAAGAGGAGCCCCCGGCGGAGGGTACGGATTGGCATTGGATGAGTTTACTGTTAATAAAGCTTCTGTACTTCAGTCTGAAACATTTTCTGTTACAGTACGGACAAGGAATCGTGGTATGGATACGTTTTCCGGCGGACAATTAGGAGTGGCGCTGACGGACAACAACGGCAGAATTGTGGAAGTAATAAGGAACGTAAATTGGGGTTCCCTGAATTCCGGGTCCTATCGTTCTTCAACAATTAATTGTACTATACCCAATACCGTAAGACCCGGACAATACAGAATGAGGATTGTTGTCAGACCCGCCGGTGAGGAATGGAAAGTGGCCACCTTAACTTTGCCGGATATTCCCAACAGTATAGATTTTCGGATACGGTAAACAGGAATGAAAAATTTTGAAGAACGCCTGGAAAAACTGGAAACCCTGGGCGATAAAATTCGCAGGACCGATATACCCCTGGAAGATGCCCTAAAGGCGTTTGAGGAGGGGATAAAACTGGCCCGATCCCTGGAAAAGGACCTGGAAAAAATCGAAAGCCGTATTGAAATTCTCCTGAACGCCCCGGAAGCCAAAGCCGGGGAAAGCCCGGAGCTTGATCTTTTCAACGGCAATGAACAATGATACGGATTCTGCCTCCGGAGGAAGCAAAGAAAATCGCCGCAGGGGAGGTTATTGACCGCCCGGCGGCTCTTGTACGGGAATTGATCGATAATGCTTTGGATTCCGGAGCAGAACATATTGAACTTTCCATTGCCGGCGGCGGCATAAAAAAAACAGAAGTTATTGATGATGGCTGTGGAATGAGCCGGGAAGATCTGGAACTCTGCGTTAAAACCCATGCTACAAGCAAAATTCAATCCCTGGACGATCTTTCCCGCTCGCATACCCTGGGATTCCGGGGCGAAGCCCTGGCGGCGGCGGCGGCAGTGGCCCGGCTGGAGATCCTTAGCAGTACCGGCGGAAGGGAAGCCTGGCTGTTGGAAACCAGTCCGGATAAATTATCGAATAAAGTCACTCAAACCATAAGAACCCGCGGTACCAGTATCCGGGCTCACGGCCTTTTTGACACAATTCCTGCCCGGAGGCGGTTTCTAAAACGGGAATTCAGCGAAGCCGCCCAATGCCGACAAATCTTTATGGAAAAAGCCCTGGCCTTTCCCTGTGTTTCATTCCGGTTTATACAGGATCAGGAGCTAAAACTTAACCTGCTGCCGTTTATCAATGAAGACAAATCGGCCCTGAAAAAACGGTTTGGGGAGTTGATCCTAAACACCCATGAACGGCCTTTTCTTCATATGGTGGAAACGACAGGGAAAGGTTTTACCATTACCATATTATTCGGCGGCCCGGAATTGTACCGGCGTGACAGGAGACAGCTCTATATCTTTGCAAACAACCGGCGGATCCAGGACTACGGACTTATGCAGGCCCTGGAATACGGCCTGGCGGGTTTTTTCCCAAACGGCAGCCACCCGGTGGGGGCGGTTTTTCTGGAAGTGAATCCTGCCCTGGCGGACTTTAATATTCACCCCGCAAAACGGGAAGTTCGTTTTGCCGATTCAGGAGCTATTCACCACTGCATTACTGCTGCTCTTCGCAGTTATGTGCAAAGCACCTCAGGTACTGCCGCTTCCGGCATTCCCCGGGAAAATAACCACAGCTTCCTTGCAAAGGAAGCATTGTCAGATCACACGGCGGAACCGGAACCGGCCTATAAGCTGCAGGAGGCGAATCTATTCGCTGATAATTCCGCCGGCTGTTTCGGAACCGGGGCTAATCCTCAGCGTATCCGTCTTATAGGAAGGGTCTTCGGGCTTTTTATTCTTGCCGAATCCGGGGACAAGCTTTATTTAATTGACCAGCATGCCGCCCACGAACGGATCCTCTATGATCAATTTTTATCGGCCCCCGTAAGTGCCCAGGAACTATTGGTGCCAATTCCTTTTACAGCCCCATCGGAAGACGATGATAATTTTCTAATGTTAAAAAAGAGAGAACTGGTAAGATTGGGCATCATATTGGAAAACGAAGGGGGCGGATCATGGAGAATAGACTCTCTTCCCGTGGGCTGGAAAACCGGTGATCCGGTGGAAGAAATACTTGCCCTTAGGACGGCGGGGGAAAACTTTATAGAACACTGGGCTGCCGTTTTAGCCTGCCGGACAGCAATCAAGGACGGGGATATATTGGACAATAATACCGCCCAGGCCCTGGCGGAAACTGTGCTGGCCATGTCGGATGAAACAAATTCACAGCCCCGCTGCCCCCACGGCCGCCCTCTTTGGACAGAAATAAACCGGGATGCCCTTCTCCGGGCTGTACGGCGCATAGAGTAGGGAGTTTTTTAGGAAAAGTTTTTCTAAGATTCCTCTCGCAGAGCTCGCGGAGATCGCCAACATCAAAAATTCGACATGAAACATGGTTTGCTTGCCGATTGCGCCGTTTCATGCTATATTTACCGCATGACCATAACGCAA
>JAIRRF010000340.1 GCA_031256115.1 Treponema sp. | reverse complement strand
CCAACAGTCTCTTTGAAGACGCCGCCGAATTTGCCATGGGTATGCGCCTAACCAGCGACAAGCTGGCCGAGCATGCACGGGAAATTGCTGCAAAAGCAAAATCCGAAGGTATTGCCACCGCCATCATCGACAAGCTCCTAGCTAACGGACAAAAGGACGATGCGGAAATCGAAGCCCAGCGTAAAAACGTGGACGAGCTTAAAGATGCTCTCAAAAAAGATTCTAAACCTACCGCGAAACTACTACTTTCCCTGGCGGATCACTTCATCAAGCGTTCCGTGTGGGGCTTCGGTGGTGACGGTTGGGCTTACGACATCGGCTTCGGCGGCCTTGACCACGTCATCGCCTCCAACCGGAACGTGAACCTGCTTGTTATGGACACGGAAGTTTACTCCAACACCGGCGGCCAGATGTCAAAGGCCACTCCGGTTGGAGCAATCGCCAGGTTTGCCGCAGCGGGCAAGGAAATTGTCAAGAAGGATCTAGGCGCTATCGCCATGAGTTACGGTTACGTGTATGTAGCCAAGATTTCCATGGGCGCCAACATGGTCCAGGCCATCAAAGCAATCCGGGAAGCTGAAGCCTATGATGGGCCTTCGATCATCATCGCATACGCCCACTGCATCAACCACGGAATCGACATGAGCAAGGGATTGGAACAGCAAAAGGCAGCGGTTACCTGCGGGCTTTGGCCTCTCTACCGTTACGATCCGCGGCTCAAGGCCGAAGGCAAGAACCCCTTCCAGCTTGATTCCAAAGACCCGACCACGAGTCTTGAGGATTTCATGTACAAGGAAGTGCGGTTCAAGAGCCTTAAAGCCGCCAGCCCCGACAGGGCGGATGCTCTGCTTGCTATAGCCAGGACACAAATGGAAAGGGTCTGGAAGGAGTATAAGTATTTAGCCGAACGCCCATTCTAGATATTCGGCACTGACCGTCCTTTTTGGGACGATCAGAAAACGGCGTTCAGAGAATGCACGCGGTTCCCGTTAACTAAAATAGCCGTTGGCGGGCATCGTGAGCGTTGAAGGAATTGAGTATGTCTGATGTTTTCAATAAGGTAATGTCATTTATTGGCAAAGACAACGAGCCTGGTTCAGATAAAGATATACTGTTGAAACAGTTGGCCAAGGAAATTTCTCAAAACAAATACGCCAAATTTTACAGGGTAAGGCAGGGAGAAGGGGATGTTTCCCTTGGGCAATATTTTTACAGCGTTTACAGAGTCGTTTATCCCCTGCAAGTTTTCCTTAAGGATCCTGCCAGAGACGCGAAAATCAGGCAGGTAACGCTTGAAGCTTTCCTGGATAAAAACGTTATGGAAATTATCAAGCGTCTCAGTCCTGATGGAATTGCGGAACGAAAGAGGATCGCCGGAGCCGATATTTCTACAGTATTGAAAGAGGATCTTGCCGCTTTAGCCGCGGGTTTTGACAGTCCCAAAATCGCAGCAGCGGATAAATGCTATAACCTCATTGCTGCCATGAAGCAATTTGTGTTTTTCGATTTTTATTCCGTTCTTGAAAAATTCGATCCTGATATTAAAGAGGGAGATTTTCCTTCTCAACCAAAATTTGCCCCGGTGGACGCAAGTATCCTTGTCTCAGAATTATCAACTTTTTTGTCAATCATTCCCTCTTTTAATCCGGATGATGACTGGAAGACTGTTTTTGAGATTCTGAAATATTGTAAGGGCGGAACCGATGTTATCCCGCTTGCCCAGTGGAGTAATCTATTCGCCAGCCTTAAAGATTTAAAACAGTCAAAAATCCTGGAATTGATCTGTAGATTGGCAACCGCCAATCCAATTCTGGAAGTTAAATCCGTTGTTCCCCATGAAACTTTGTCTGCTTTATGGCTGGAACAAAAAACCAATGAAGTTCGGGAAGTGATCTACGGTATCGCCGGCAGCCAAAAGAATGCTCAGGTAAACACATTGGAGCAGGCGGTTTTCGGCTCTCTGGCGACAACACGATTAAGTTATTATACACCTGACAGGGGAAGGGTCCTGGTAGACAAGGAACTCGACGGATATATTTACGCTCGTGCGCTCAACCACCTCGCCGCGTTTATTCAGGAGTATATCAGCAGGGAAATCCAGGAACTTTGCGATATCATTCTTATCCGCGGACAATGGACCAACAACTCATCTTCACGGCAGATGTCAGAGGGTTTTCACGCTATTTTGGATGTTACCAATGAGATTACGGCCCTGGACGATAGTTTGTCCGAAGAAGGCAGTAACGGCCCGCGCCTCCGGGCAGCGTTGTTAAGGATTGACAGGGATAAAACGCAAGCCCGGTATATTAACAATATTATTGAAGGAATTAATGACGAAGCTCTGGATATAATCAATAGAACGGTCCCTTCCCTTATTGTCGTAGGAAAACATTTCAAGATGCTGCTTGACGACAGCGGCAAAAAAAGCTTCGAGCTTATTATGAACTGGAAGGAACTGGGCTCAATGTCAAAAGTGCCGATATCCCAGAGAATTGGCAATGTTTATAAAAAAATAAATTACTTTGTGCAATTAATGATGACAGAAACAAAATCAATAGAAGAATAGCGTTAGATTTTCTTTGCTTCGTTCCAGTATTGATCCATTACATCCAGATTTTTAGCGTTCATTTCCTCGCCGTTTTGTTTCATGCGCTTTTCCACATACCTAAACCGTTCGGTGAATTTGATGTTCGTCCGCTGTAGGGCAACTGATGGCTCAATGCCAAAAAAGCGGCAAAGGTTTACTACCGAAAAAAGCAGATCGCCGAATTCTTCCTCCAGAGGGGAACCTCGACCTTTGGTCTCGGTGGAGGGTTCCAGTTCTGTTTTATCCTGGCCAGATGCTGTGGCAATTACCGTTTCAGCTTCTTGCAGTTCTTCTTTGATCTTGGCAATAACCCCTGTTGCGTCAGGCCAGTCGAAACCAACTTTTGCCGCTTTCTTTTGGAGCTTCCATGCCCTGTCCAGCGGCGGTAACCCGCGGGAGACTTCGTCCAGGATTGAATCTTTTGGTTTTCGCCCCTCCTCTTCAACCTTTATCCTTGCCCAGTTTTTTAGAACCTCATTGGAAGTAAAATTTGTGGCAGGTCCAAACACCTGGGGGTGGCGGCGAATGAGTTTTTCCGAGATGCCCTCAAGCACATCTGATACAGAAAAAATTCCTTCCTGTTCATACATATATGCCAGCATGGTGACAAGTAAAAAAATGTCCCCAAGCTCTTCGTTTATGTGAGAGGCTTCCCCTTCGTTGATGGCTTCCACACATTCATAGGTCTCTTCAATCAGGTTGTCCCGGATGGAGAACGGCGTTTGCTCTATGTCCCAGGGGCAGCCTCCGGGGCCGCGCAGGCGGACTACAATATCGTATAGCTTTTTGAACGCTTCATCCTGGGTCAAGTTAATTCCTCCTTACTGCGGCAAGGTTGTTGTTACTACTATACACAAAACTTGATTTGTAAAGTATCATGTTTTTATGGAAATTAAATTTTATTCCCTCGGGGCTGCCGAGGAAGTAACCGGTTCCAAGCATTTGCTTGAGATTGACGGGAAGTCATACCTGATTGACTGTGGGTCTTTTCAGGGCAGCAGGGCGGAATCGGACAAGAAAAACCGGGATTTCGGTATTAGCGCTGATAAAATCGAAGCTGCTGTTTTAACCCACGGTCATCTTGACCATTGCGGACTATTCCCTTTGCTGACAAAAAGAGGCTACAGGGGAAATATTTATGCCACCCCGGCGAGTCGTGATATTGCCAGCCTTATAATGATGGATTCCGCCAATATCCAGGCAAAAGACGCAGAATATCTGCGAAAGCAGGCTGCCAAAAAAGGGGAAAAGTTTAACTGGATGCCTCTTTACGAGGAAAAGGATTCCATTCAGGCTACGAGTCAGATGATGGGGGTTTCATATAATAGGCCCATTTTCATTGACATTGACATAAAACTTGAGTTTTTCGATGCCGGCCACATTCTGGGTTCGGCTATGGCTTACCTTACAGTTAAGAAAGACGGGAAGGAAATGAATATCCTTGCGTCAGGCGATTTGGGCCGCAAGGGAAAACCAATTATCCGTGACCCGGAAATACCGCCCGCGCCGGATTATATCATTCTGGAGAGTACCTACGGCGACAGGCTGCACGAAAATACCACGGACGCCATGGATAAGCTTGCGGAAATTGCGAAACGGGTGGTTAAAAACAAGGGGAAGCTGCTGATTCCATCTTTTGCGATAGAGAGGACGCAGGAGCTGGTTTACTACTTCCACATGCTGACCGACGAAGGGATAATTCCCGAAATACCCATTTTTGTGGATTCTCCAATGGCGACTAACGCCACTACCATTTTCCAGGTACATCCGGAATGTTACGATGAGGAGATAAAGGAAGCTTTCATCAAGCATCACAAGAATCCTTTTGGTTTTAACTCCCTTCATTTTACCACCAGCGTTCAGGAGTCCAAGGCGTTAAACGATCACCCGGGGCCGCTTATTATCATTTCTGCGGACGGTATGTGTGAGGCGGGCCGTATTCAGCACCACCTGATTCACAATATCGGGGACCCCAACACCACAATCATGACTGTTGGTTATATGGCTGAAAATACCCTGGGCCGCCGGATCCGGGACAGGGAAGATGAGGTGAAAATCCACGGGATGTGGTTTAAGCGCCGAGCCCATGTGGAAGAGATTAATGCCTTCAGCGCTCACGCGGATTACTCCGAGGCGATTAGCTGGCTTAAGGCAATGGACACTTCCCAGCTAAAAACGATCTTCATGGTTCACGGAGAACCAAAGGGCCAGGCTGTATTTAAAAAGCATCTTGTTGAAGCGGGTTTCCCGAATGTAGAAATAGCGAAGTACGGCAGTATTTACGAAATGCGTTGAATTGTTAATGTTATGCTGTGAAACCAATTTTTCTTGAGTTGTCAATACTGCTATGAATTTCATCTTTACAGTATTGGAGCAGGGTTGCCATTGGTAATATATTATTGCTAAGGATCAGATTAACTTCGACTTTGCGGGCAATATTTTCTATTTGCCCGCCTGACAGTTCATATTTTTTGGACAATTCCTGGCATAATTCCTCCGGCAGATCGGGCATTAAAGTTCTCCATATTTCCTCGCGGTTTTCCGCACTGGGTTTATCAAAAGCGATGCGGTAAAGGAAGCGACGTTCAAAAGCAATGTCCATATTCTGTGATAAATTGGTTGTGGCAATTAAAATACCAGTAAGATTTTCCATTTCCTGGAGGATAATATTTTGTATTGTGTTCTCGCTTTGATCTATCGCTCTGTTATGGTCGCTTAATTCTTTTCGTTGGCTTATAACCGCATCGGCTTCATTGAATAAAAGTATGGGAGTAACTTCAGATTTGCCTACCAGATTGTTATAGGTATCAAATATTCCCTTGATTTTCTTTTCGCTTGCCCCGTATAGGCAGTCTTTGGTTTGGGAAATATCGACAGCCATTATGTGCCGTTTTGTTTCACGGGCAATTTGATAGACAGTTTCAGTTTTTCCGGTTCCGGGCCCTCCGGTAAAAAGGCAGGCAAAACCTTTTCTCATTCCCTTGCTGTCAAGTCTGTCAAGGACTTTGCGGTAATTTTCTTCAGACAACAGTGAGTTAAGTGTATTTATCGCTTGTGATTCTTTTTGGTTATAAAACATTTTTTTTGGCTTGATTTTGTCATGCAAAATCATATTTTCTGTTTCTGAATTACCGGAGGAGTCACCACTGGTGAAATAATTAATACAAGCACGGATTTTTTTTGCAATAAACATTAAGATGATGAGAATTGACAATACTGTCCACCATTTCAGAAATTCTGTTGTTTGCCTGGAAATAATTGAATATACCAAACAATAAACTGCCATTGAAAAAACAAATAAAATGATGTTTTTTGTTACTTTCCCGGGATTTTTCACTTTTGCCTGCCCTCCATATAAATTATCAGCGCAAACTTCTTATAAAAGTACCATGCCGGTCTATCATGGGATGATAGCGGTAAGAGATTTTTTGCGGAAAAAGTGAATGTTTAGATTGGCAAATTTTCGAGCATTAACCTTAAATCCGCCCGGTCTATGCCCCAGTTTCTACCGAACTGTTCAAATAACCTGTCTGAGAGGGTTATAAATTTCTCAAATACATTTTCTCCTGGTGGGAATAAGCGCGGGATCAGATCAGGGAAAGAATTGCGGTTAACGATTAATTCCCAAAAACGGGCAAAATTTTTTATTCTATCAAGTTCGGCTGCGGAAAGGGCGTTTGTCTTAATTACTTCGTATGGTGGAGCCGGGGAATACTTCATTCCGTAAGCTTCGTTGTGACGTATGATGGGAGTTCCGGGAAGGCATTTTAATATACCCAGTTGAATCTCGAAAGATCCAAAGGGTGGTGAACCTGGACTGCCTGCAAGTGTTCCCGACAGGACCTGCCAGAGCCGGTCAAAACCGGCATGGAAAGAGTCAATGCTTTCCCCCGGGAGACCTGCGATTAGATCAACATGAAGAATTGCGTTTGTTTCCCGGCAGAGGAATTCCAGGTTTTCAAGTTCTTTATCCAGGTTTCCGGAAAGTTGAATTAGCGCTCTTGTTTGTAAATTTAAAGTTTGGAGCCCAAGTTCCAGCCGCAGGGTCCCAGCGGAAAAGCGGCGAATCAGTTCTTTTAGCTCCAGTGGAAACCGGGACGGAACTATTTCAAAGTGAACGCAAAAAGATCTTTCTCTTGTTGCAGCCAGAAAAAATTCCAAGATTTTTTTTGCCCTTTCAATGTTTAGGTTGAAGCTACGATCCAGAAATTTAAAAGTTCGTACACCCCGTTTTACCAGTGTTTCCATGTTCGCCAGAAATGGCTCAAGGGGAAATTCCCGGACTGGTTGCAGTCCGCCCTGGCAGAATTCGCAGTTAAATGGACAGCTCCGGGTAGCTTCGACATAAATGAGTTTTTGGCTGATATCTTCGTCTGTGTAGAGATGGTAAGCCGTTTCAATTTTATTTACATCAACGATTATTTCCCCTATTGCGGCACTTTCAGCATTTTTATGATTGTGAAATTGCTGAGATTGCCGTAATTCTGCATCAGGCTTTTTTGTCTGTTGACTACCGTAAAACACTTCGTAGCAAAGGGAGCGGAAGCTTTCTTCCCCCTCTCCACGAATCACATAGTCAGCATATTGGAAAATTTCCGCATCTTCAAACAGCCAGGAAACTTCCGGGCCGCCAAGGACAATCACCGGTTTTTGCCCGACGTCCCATTTTTCTTCCAGAGCTTTGAGTAGTTCTAGAGTTGCCAGATGGTTCCATATTGAAACTGAAAGCCCCAGAAGCTTTGGTTCGGCGGTAAGGATGGAATCGACTTTTTCGTTTAGAGGCTGCCTAAGGGCAAATTCCAGGATTTCACATTGTTCTTCCAGGGCTCCAAGATTTGCTTTAAGGAGCCGCAATGCCAGTGAGGGATGAATCCATTTCGCATTGATGGTGGCAAGAACTATGTTCATTGGGTTTATTAAATTATATCTTATTTTATCATGGTGCAGTATGGGTACTTGTTACATTATTTAATTTTTATCATTTCCAAATTTTTCTGTGAAATAGCCCAAAAAACTGCCTAAAATTATTGTCATTGCTGTAATTGGAATTAAACTAATGGGTTCTTTCCAGCCAATCAGAATTGCTGAAGGCAAGAGAATCAAAAATGAAATTATTATTCCTTTTAAAATACCCTTCACTTTAAATTTTGTTACTGATAAAATAAATCCAATTATTATCCACATTGTAAATGCTGAAAAATTTGCATCCCAAGTTAGTTTTTGTATCATCATTGGTATTACATCCAGAATTCCTGCTATTACTCCAAATCCAATTCCATACCATACTTTGTTGAGTTTCATAGATTTAATACCTCCAGTTATGTCTATGTTTGTAGCTTTTTTACAATTATAATGGACTTATATTTCCAATACCTGTTCTTTTTATATTTTTCGTTGGATTGCCTTTATAAAAAATATTCCCAACACCAGAAAGAGTTCCGTTCAATGATATTGTTGCCCATATTTTAGCATTACCAACTCCAGAATGTTCAATGGTAACATTTTGAACCTCAAAATTCTGAGCGTCAACATTTCCAACACCAGAAAGAGAGAAAGCTAGTTCAGAAGCTTTTCCAGCATTAATAATAAAATTACCCGCACCACCTAAAGCAATACCCTTCAGTTCAGGCATATAAACATCTATTGTTAATTTAGTCGCGTTAAATGAACCTGACCTTTGTGTAATGCGTAGAGTATTACCATTAGTAGTGGTTACAACTCTATCTTGTAAATTACTGTCGGTTGTAACAATTACCTTAAAGTTTTCCCCTGGGTGTATATTTACATTTCCTACACCTTCAAGCGTAACATTACTAAATCCTGCCGTCGTCCTTTCTTGGCTTA
>JAIRRF010000339.1 GCA_031256115.1 Treponema sp. | reverse complement strand
CAAGCCAAGAACCCACGCACCAAGGGTTCCGGTCCAGGCCCCGGTAAGGGGTAAGGGTATGGCTACGAAAACAGTGATACCCAGCCAACCCCAGCGTTCTACATTATTGCGCAGTTTGTTCCGGGCCCGTTCAATGAAACGCTCAAAGAAGGCTTTGTACCAGTTCATTTTCAAAAAGAGTTTGTGTAGTGTTGAAAGAAAGAGCCAGCAGGCCGGGGCCACCATGGCGTTGCAGAAAACCGCCAATGCAAACGCTATATACCAGGGAACCTTATTGGCAATGGCAAACGGAATGGCCCCCCTTAATTCCGAGATGGGAAGAAAAGACAGTAAAACGATCAATAAATAAACACTGAATGGCTGCATATTTGAATATATTCTTTTTTTCTGCTTTGTGCTATACTCATTATTATGCGTGAAATGCGGAGAAAAGACAGGGAACTGCCGAAAAACGCGGCCCTGGCGGTGGTTGATTCATGCGCCTTCTCGGTGATGGCTACGATAAATCCCGATGGAAGCCCTTATTTCATTCCCCTTTCTTTTGCCCGGGAAGGGGAATGGCTGTACTTTCATTCTGCACAAGAGGGACACAAGCTGGACAACCTCAGGCATCTGAACCGGGTGTGCATTTCCTGCGTGGGGATTGTAAAACCATTCCCCGGAAAATTTTCCCTGGAATATGAATCAGCAATCATAAACGGCGCAGCCTCTGAAGTAATGGATCGGGAAAAAAAAATCCATGCACTAAAACTTATCAGCGTCCGTTATACTCCCGGCAACATGATGACGTTTGATGAAGAAATTCAAAAATACATTGACAAAACATCAGTTTGGAAAATTCGTATTGAAGAAATCAGCGGAAAAGGAAGGAAATTAACATGACGAAAGAAAAAATCTACACATTCATCACAGATACCCCCCTGGGGAAAATACAGGCAAAAGCCTCGGACAATGCCCTGCAGGGCCTTTGGTTTATAGGCCAGAAATATTTTCCATCCGATGTTAAAAGCTGGATCAACAAACCGGATTATCCGCCTTTTGTCTCTCTTTCAAAATGGCTTAAGGAATATTTTGCCGGGCAAAAACCGAAAACAAAAGTTCCCCTTTCGCCCACAGGCACGGATTTTCAACAGGCAGTCTGGAAGCTACTTCTGGAAATCCCCTACGGCAAGACAACCAGTTACGGCGCGATTGCCGCTCAGCTGGCTGGAGGTAAAAAAGGTTCAGCCCAGGCAGTAGGCGGAGCCGTAGGGCATAACCCCATATCTCTCCTCATTCCATGCCACAGAGTTCTGGGCGCTGACGGAAGCCTTACAGGTTACGCCGGGGGTTTGGAGAAAAAGCGCGCCTTGCTAGAACTGGAAAAAGCAATAATATCAAAGTAGTACTGATGCGGACTTTAGTCCGGATTTTCAATTGAAGAAGTCAGTGTTTCCTGAAGACTCCTATTTCCACAGCGGTTCCGGGTATATCCCCTGAGCAGTCAGGGCCGCGAGGCGTTTAATCGCGGCTTCCTTATCTTCCTTATAGGTAATACCGAACCATTCGGAGTCAGCCTGAAGAACACGCATTTTTAGATAGTTGTTTTTGATGAACGAATCCGATGCCTTGGGGAGGTAACATTCGCTTTTAAGCTCCCTGCCGGAAGCGGCGATGAATTCTTCAAAGTACTGTCTGAATTTCGGGAGTATGCTGTCCGGGTAACCCAGAAAATTCATAGATACCGGGGTTTCAGGTTTTAACTCCTGTTTCGCGCCATCCGGGCCGGTATTGAAAATTACGCCGTCCTTTTTTTCGATGGAGAGTAATTCCTCTATGGAAACAAGGTAACCGTCTCTGACTTCGCAAACGCCCCTGGAGACAGTGCCTTTGAGACTCAGGGTGGGTTCCAGCTTATAGGGCATAATGGCGCCGTCTTTTACATCCGCCCCGGCTCCTTCCGCCGAGGCCGAAGGCCGAGGTTCCCCTCCGGAAAGAAACTTGCCCATGGCGGCAAAACCTTCCCTGCCGTAAAAATCATCGGCATTTATTACCGCGAAGGGCGCGTCAATCCTGTCCGCTGCACAGATTAGGGCGTGGGCAGTTCCCCAGGGTTTTGTCCGTCCGTTTTTCTTTGCCTCGGCGAAAATATCCAAAGGAATGAGGCTGTCCAGTTCCTGAAAAGCCAGTTCATATTGCACTTTTCCTTCCAGTCTGCCAAGGATAGTTTCCCGAAAGTCCTTTTCCAGATCATGACGGATAATGAACACTACTTTTTTAAAACCACCGCGCAGGGCATCGAAAACAGAGTAATGCAGCAGCACTTCGCCATTGCTGCCGAATTGTTCCATCTGTTTAAGCCCGCCAAACCGGCTGCCCATACCGGCTGCCAACACCACTAAAATTGGTTCTTTCATGCATATTATAATAATAGATAAATTAATGTTTGTCAGGGTATACTATAGGTATGGAGGAAACTATGCAGAGGGGAAACTCAGCCATATCGGGCTTCGGTCCGCAAGCGGGCTCTTCGGGTGCGGGTT
>JAIRRF010000334.1 GCA_031256115.1 Treponema sp. | reverse complement strand
CCGCCATAGAGGACTATGCCTTTTTCAGCAACCGCCTTACACAAATTGCCAGTCCCGATGCGGTAACGGCCATCGGGGAAGGAGCCATTGCCGGGAACCGGATCACCGCGTTAAATATTGGCGGGGCTGTGACAAAAATCGGTGATGGCGCATTTTATAACAATGAACTTAACCGTATTACCATCCCTGACGGAATTGAAGAAGTCGGACAGCGGGCCTTTAATAATAAGCCAAAAGCCAACAGCTTTGGAAAACGGGTTAGTTACTATGATACCAATGATCAGCTTATTTTCTCCACCGATGAAAGCTTTGATTCCTACTACGCTTCTCAGGGGAAAAAAAGCGGAACCTATGTTTATGCCGATGGCGTCTGGTCTGTTGGGCCCTAGTGGCTCTATGAGCCGGGAGGCGGTTAATACATGGTAGTTATGAAATTCGGCGGCAGTTCGCTGGCCGGAGCCGGATTATTAAGAAACATGACGGAAATCGTAAAGACCCGGATAAAACAAAAACCTATCCTGGTTCTTTCCGCCCTGGGGGATACCACCGATCATTTGCTTGAATCTGCTTCGACAGCTCTGAATAAAGGCTTTGTATCCATCGAAAAAATAGAAGATTTTCATTTAAAAACAATCGAAGATTTGGCTCTGGGAGCCGAATTGCAAAAAGAAATTAAAAACCTCCTATGGGAACTGGGAAGCCTCTTAACGGGTATTTCCCTAACCAGGGAATTAACAGGGAGGACAAAGGATTATCTGGTCTCCTTTGGAGAACGAATCTCGGTACGAATCGCTTCGGCATACATGAACAGCCAAAAAATAAACGCCCGGGCCTTGGATGCCTGGGATGCGGGCTTTGTCTCCGATTCGGCCTTCGGCCAGGCGGAGCTGCGTAAGGAAAGCTATATCCGCATTGCTTCATCTCTTAGGTCGCTTACTGCCGAGGGGATCCTTCCGGTAATTGCCGGTTTTATTGCCAAGGACGAAGACGGCAACATTACCACTTTGGGACGGGGAGGATCTGATCTTTCCGCCACGGTGATTGCCGCGGCCTGCAAGGCCGTGGAAGTTCAGATATGGAAGGATGTGGACGGCATCCTGACCGCCGATCCCCGGCTGGTAAAAGAAGCCCGGCCGGTGGAACTGGTTAGTTACGACGAAGCGGCGGAACTGGCCTACTTCGGCGCCCAGGTACTTCACCCCAGAGCAATGCAGCCCTGTATAAAAACCGGAATCCCCGTGCTGGTAAAGAATTCCTTTAATCCTGCCGCTCCCGGCACCAGGATTGAATCGGGACCCATTCAAAATACTCCAATGATCCGGGCTATTACCGGCAAAAAAAACGTTACCCTGGTAGACATTGTTTCCACCCGTATGCTCGGCCAAAGCGGATTCCTGGCCCGGGTTTTTTCCGAATTTGCAAAAAACGGTATTTCGATTGACATGATCGCCACCAGCGAAGTTTCCGTATCCCTAACCCTGGATGCCGAGCGGGATCTTTCCACAGTATGCCGGGAACTTTCGGAATATGCCGGGGTAGAGGTTAAGACCGGCAAAGCCATAATAACGATCATCGGTGATGTGTGCCGTTCTTCAGAAATCCTCTGTGAAACCTTTGGAATTTGCCGGAAGCTGGGCTTTCAGGTACCGATGGTTTCCCAGGGTGCAAGCAAGGTGAATATCAGCTTTATTGTTAATGACAACGAAGCTGATACAATAATAAAGGAACTGCACGGGTTTTTCTTTATGGAAACAAAACCAAAAAAACCACCGGGAATGAAGCGTACATGCGGACCTTCGGTCCGCGAGTGCAAGGAAATTATTTAATTGCGCCGCCAGGAGGCGGCTTGTACATGAGACTGTGTTTAGCCGGCTACGGAAAAATGGGAAAAATGATCGAAAAGGCAGCTCTGGAAAGAGGTCATCAAATCAGCCTTGTGATCGATCCCCATACTCCCGATTCTCAAACAATAAGCGGCGCTGCTATCTCCAGGTCTTTTCCTCCGACAACAGAAAATGCGGGAAACCCCGATTTGTTTATTGAATTTACCCTGCCTGACACGGCGCCGGAAAATATTAAGGCAGCCATTGGTCTGGGAAAGCCCGTGTTGTCCGGCACTACCGGATGGCATGACCATTTGGCAGAAGTTTCCAATGCAGTGGAAAAAGCCGGAACAGCCCTGCTTTGGTCGTCAAATTTTTCTCTGGGGGTAAATCTCTTTTACCGTATTGCCGCCCATGCCGCTCAATTAATGGATCCCTTTGCCGAATACGACCTTGGGGGCCTGGAAATTCATCATAACAAAAAAGCGGACTATCCTTCGGGAACAGCCAGAACATTAATGGAACAAGTCCTGGCGGCTATGAAGCGCAAAACCAGGGTGCATTGGGGCGGCCCTCCATCCGAATTGTGCAAAGAGACAGCCAGGGGGCTGCCCAGGGATCTGATTCATTTTGCCAGTCTGCGTCAGGGATCGGCGCCGGGGGTCCACTCGCTTTTTTTTGATTCCCCCGCGGATACCATAGAGATTACCCACACAGCCCGAAGCAGAGAAGGTTTTGCATCCGGTGCGATTATTGCAGCGGAATGGCTGGCAGGAACGGAAAATAATAAGGCAAGGCGAGGAATATTTACAATGGAAGATGTATTAAAGGATATGCTGCCCTATGAAAGAATTTAAAGGAACCTTTACGGCCCTTATAACCCCCATGAAAGAAGACAATGGGGATGTGGATTATGATGGTTTTCGCAGGCTAATCAATTTTCAGATTGAAGCTGGAATTGACGGCCTTTTACCCCTGGGTACTACTGGAGAAACCCCTACCCTGGATGACAATGAAGAGGAAAAGCTTATTAAAATTGCGGTGGAAGAAAATGCCGGACGGGTTCCCCTCCTCATAGGAGCGGGATCCAATTCCACCAAGCACATGGAAGGGTATGTAAAACGGGCCAGGGATTTGGGAGCCGATGCTGCCCTGGTGGTAACTCCCTATTACAACAAACCCAACGATTCGGGGCTGATCAAGCACTTCGAAATTGCCGCTTCGGCGGGGCTGCCCATCATTATTTATAATATTGCAGGCAGAACAGGGCGGAATATTCCTGCACCGCTCATGGAAAAAATTGCCGCCATTCCTGGGATTGCCGGAGTTAAGGAAGCCTCCGGAGACATAAACCAGATGATGGAAATAATTAACCGTATTGCCCTGCCCCGGAAAGATACTGAAAATCCATTTTGGATGCTTTCCGGAGACGATGCCCTTACCCTTCCGCTTCTTGCCCTGGGAGGAGACGGGCTTATATCGGTAATATCAAACCTTGTTCCTCAAAAAGTAAAATCCCTGGTCAGCGCCTGCCTGTCCGGCAATTTTGAGGAGGGCCGGAAACTCCATTATGAACTTCTTCCGTTAATGAAAAATACCTTTATCGAAACAAATCCGGTTCCCATAAAAGCTGCAATGAACTGGGCAGGACTTCCGGCCGGTCCGGTCCGGCTCCCTCTGGGGCCTCTGGCAAAAGAAAACGAACAAATTTTACGGGAAATATTGTCGTAACCTATGGGCAGTCCTGTATGTTTTAAGAAGTACCTTATAGGAGGAAAGAATGTTCTTTAAGAAAATCCCGGTGTTTTTTGTATTCCCGGTACTTTTTTTGACGGGATGCGTCACATCTGTTTCGTTTCAGGTCCAGCGGGCTCCGGCAATGAACACGGCAGGCATCAGACGTATTGCGATTATGCCCTTTGAAACCAGCAGCAATACAAGTTTACAGAGAGATCTTGCCCAGTTTATTACCGCCACCGCAATAACCAAAATAAAGGCAACCCAGCATTTTACCCTGGTGGACCACAGCGAAATCCTGCGCCTCCAAAGAAACGGTGAAAACATCTATGACCATGTGGACGCATTGTTTACTGGACAAATTGTCAGCATGCGGACAAATGACAGCAGCCATATTGAGGAGAAAAAAGACCCGAAAACAGAGAAAATCACTGAGGTAATTATATATGACCGGGAAGTCGAATTGATCTTTAGCTATCGTTTAATACGGTCCCGGGACGGAAGTATTATTGATTTGGTTACCAGGGAAGGTAAAAAGGAAGATCACAAGGAATCCAGAAACAGTCTGGAATCCAATTTACAGATGCTGCAGACCATTGTTGCCAGCAGCCTTGCCGGCCTGGAAAGGGATATTGCCCCTTATAATACTTACGTACAACGTACTCTAATGGAAGAAAAATCAAAGGATAAAGATTTAAAAGCCAAAATGAAAGATGTCCAAAGTATTGTGAAGGGCGGAAATTACAGCATTGCCCTTAACAGATACAATGAAATCTACGGTCAGTACGGCAACTTTGCCGCAGTGTATAATGCGGCTGTAATGTATGAAGCTCTGAAAGATATCCCTGTTGCTGTTTTGTTGATGGAGAAAGTTTTCGGTGAAACCGGGAACCCCACGGCCCGGGATTATTTAAACCGGCTGAACAGGGAACTGCGGGAACAGAGTACCCTTGCCGCATTGTATTCTGATACCGGAAATCCAAGAGAAAAGATTATAACCTATGCTGTTGACGAAGTTGGTAAAATTCTGCCCCGGGGT
>JAIRRF010000320.1 GCA_031256115.1 Treponema sp. | reverse complement strand
GGAAGCGTGACTATGAAGGCCGCTTGGCGTGGTACGGGACAAGCCATACCAGAGTATGCGTTGGAATATGCCACGACCAACCAGGCCTGAATAGGCACGCCTTTCCGCACCTGTGTTGGTTTTTTGATACCAATGTGTTCATTTAATGCCCAAATTCTTGCAAATTCCACCATTTTTTGTAACTTTTTCTTGACCCGCGGCCTTTTAATGTATACATTGATATAAGGTAGGAGTTTTATGAAGAAACTAATTGTAATGGCTTTTTTAATCGGTTTTGGAGGTCTGCTTTTTGCCCAGGGGACTATGGATCTGGCATTGGGCTTCCAATATGGAACAGCCAGGGTTGTCGATAACGGTAAAACCGTTCGGGAAATTACCGAGCCGGGCATACTGTTAACCTTCCGCTGGATACCCGAGAACATGGGGGCTTTTGGACGCCTGGGCTTCCTTATCCCCTCTGAAATTAAACAGGGGGATCTGATCATTTCTTCCGACAAATACGACTATATCCTGTTCATGAACCTGGGCGGGGGCTTTAGTTACGCGATGCCCATAACCGACAAGCTTTCTTTTCTTATGGACGTGGGACTGAGCATCAACGATCTAATGTACGGCGGTTCCTATAAAGATAATATTGATGCAAGATGGGAAATAAAGATTGAACAACTGGGACAGACTTTATCAGGTGGAAACAAATTTACTAATGTTGACATGAAGGAGAGCTACAACGACATGGCCATGGGCATCATGATCAATCCGGCGATGCGCTTCAGGTTTAGCCCGCATTTCTTTATGGAACTGGGGGTGGCGGCCAGCTTTGACCTTTTCCGCTTCAGGTCCTATGAATTTAAGGCAAATTTTGATCATTGTGAAATCAATGACATTGGTTGGGCTCCCAGTGAAACAAATAGAGCTAAGGTAAGGGAGACCTTTCCCAAAGGCAAACTTAACGACAATGACGAGCTAATTCTGGATTCGGACGAAAAGTTTACGGTCTTTAAGCAGTTCACCTTTATACCCAGTTTAAGCTTTGGTTTTAGTTTTTAAAAACCGCTTTTGGATCATGTGAATACAACCCCGCCCGGACCGGCGGGGTTTTTAATTGTATGCATTTAAAAGAAGCAAAGGGAATTCTTGGTCCCCATAACGGTATGAACATCAGCCGGGGCTGTGTACACGGCTGTATCTACTGTGATTCCCGGAGCAAATGTTACCGTATTGAACATGATTTTGAAGATGTGGAAATAAAGTCCAATGCTCCGACGCTGCTGGAAATTGCCCTGAAAAAGAAGCGGAAAAAGTGCATGGTCGGAACCGGCGCCATGAGCGATCCCTATATTCCCATACCGGAAAATCTTTCCAACATCAGGGCCTGCCTGGAACTAATCGACCGGCTGGGTTTCGGTCTGGCGGTTCAAACCAAGTCCGATTTAATCCTGCGTGATCTGGATCTACTGCTCAGCATCAATAAAAAAGCCAAGTGTGTGGTGGAAACAACCCTAACGACTTTTGACGAAGAGCTCTGCAATATCATAGAACCCAATGTATGCGGAACTAAACGTCGTTTTGAAGTTTTAAAGATAATGCGGGATCAGGGAATACAGACAATCGTATGGCTCTGCCCCTTTCTTCCTTTTATTAACGATACCGAAGAAAATTTATCGAAGCTGTTGGATTACTGTATAGAAGCGGGAGTCTACGGCATTTTATGTTTTGGTATTGGCCTTACCCTGCGGGAAGGCAACCGGGAATTTTTTTATTCCAAACTGGATGAACATTTCCCGGGCCTGAAAGAAACCTACCGGAAAAAATACGGCTTTAATTATATCGTTACCAGCGATAATAACGATAAGTTAATGAAACTCTTTTATGAGACTTGCGGGAAACATAACATTATTTGTAATAATGAAGTGTTGTTTGAATATATGCGTACCTTTACAGATAAAACTGAAGAAAAAGCCGCTGAACAGGGAGAGTTGTTTTAGAGCTGGAACAGCCTTATTCGAAAGTCTGGTTTAATACCCCGCGGCTTGCCGCGGGGAGGTTCATTTTAAAATTGCAACGCCGTGTTTTCTTGCCGCCCTTCATCTATGGCTTCGCGGACATTAAAGGAACCCGGTTTGCCGCGGTAGAGCTTCCGGAGTTCTTTGAATTGCTCCAATGCTTCCAGACTGGTCTGTAAATGCCAATAGACAAAAGTGAGTGGGGCAGGGATCCATTGCCATATAACCGGAAGAATATTATAGTTATTGTTAAATTAATAAAGAAAAGGAGCAAATTCCATGAAAAAACTACTCATGACTGTGTTTATAATCACCATTGCGGCGGGCTTGTACGCTCAAAATACCTTTTTTCCCAGCAAAGCCGGGATGGTACTGACCTATGCAAATAAGGATGCCAAAGGAAAAGCTACCAGCTATACGGTGATAACCGTTATGAATGTACAGGGTTCGGGCAGAAACATGACTATCACCTATATGGGAGAGACCCTGGACAAGAACCGTAAACGCAGTAATCCGCCCAATGAAATAGAATATCAGGTGGTCGTAAAAGACGGTGTGGTTATTCTGGATATGAAATCAATGTTTCCCGGTATGAAGAATGATCCTACTATACAAGTAGAGATTACCGGCACAGCGATGGAAATTCCGGCGAATCTTCAGCCGGGGCAGACGCTTAAAGATGCAGACGTGACCATGTCCGTAGATATGATCATAACGAAATTGACGACGGTAATGAAAATGACCGAAGGAAAAGACCTGGCCGTTGAAGATGTGACCGTCCAGGGGGGAGCCTTTAAATGCCATAAAATTTCTCAAAAGGTGACTACCACTATAATGCGGAAAACCACGGTAACAACAACTCTTTCATGGTATGCCCTTGGCATTGGTACCATTAAGACCGAATCCTACGACGAAAAGAATAAATTGATAGGAAGCATGGAATTGATTGAATTGAAGGGGAATTAATTCAAGATATATGCCGAGATTGGACAAAAGCATAGAAGCTCTGCTGGAATCCTATAACAGCCGGGGTCTGGTTAATCCCGCGGGAGAGGTAAATCTTCCTTCCAAGCGGAGCATTGAAAAAATACTGCGGGAACTTACGGAGCTGCTGCTTCCCGGTTTTGGCGAAATGGAAGCCCTGGATCACGACAAGCTTGCTCTTATTACTGCGGAACGGGTAAACAGGGCTGCCCGAAGCCTGGAACAGGAAGTGGAAAAAAGCGTTGCCTTTGGGCTGCGTCTGGAAGGTAAAGGCGGCGAGTCCTTCCGGGGCTGCCATGCCGGGGCGGAAATCCTGGTTGGAAGTTTTTTCAGCGAACTTCCCGCCATCAGGCTTTTGCTGGAAAAAGATATCCAGGCGGCTTTTGGGGGAGATCCGGCGGCTAAAAGTATAGAGGAAGTAATCCTTTCCTATCCGGGGCTGGAGGCGATCATGGTACACCGGCTGGCCCACTTTTTCTGGGTCCTGGAAGTACCTCTAATCCCCCGGATGATGAGCGAGATTGTCCATAACAAAACAGGAATAGACATACACCCCGGCGCAAAAATCGGCGAATCTTTTTTTATTGACCACGGTACGGGGGTGGTTATTGGGGAAACTTCGATAATCGGAAAAAATGTAAAAATCTACCAGGGGGTTACCCTGGGGGCTCTTTCGGTAAAAAAAGAGACGGCCGGTAAACAGCGGCATCCAAGCATCGAAGATGATGTTACGATCTATGCCGGCGCCACCATCCTGGGGGGAGATACCGTCATAGGCCGGGGATCGGTTATCGGGGGCAATGTGTGGATCATCGAATCGGTAGCTCCCGGTTCAAAGGTTTACGTAGAACAGACAAAAACAATAAAATAATTTCACTTGAGCGCTTCCGCAACAGCGGCGGCATTGTTGTCCGCTTCTATCACAATACTTGTCTCTATTCCGTTAATGCTGCATTGGATAACCAGCACCGGGTTGCAGGGAAAAAGTATTTTCTTCCACCGGCGTTTTTCCGTAATCAATTCTATGGAGTTAATGGATTCTTTTGGAATAAAGAATTTTTTTTCTTTAGGCCCTTCGCCGCCGGAAGTTATTCTGGACAAGGCCATGAGCCACCCCTCATGGGGAAAGTGATGAAAACGGAAACCTGCGGAAGTGGCGATTGCCAGGCCCCAAAGTGTCTGGGTATATTCAGCCCAGCCGCTGATGTATTGACCCAGGGATTTAGCCAGTACCTTTTCGCCTATTGATTCTTCATACTCCTGCCAGAATTTTGTTACGCTGAAAGTTTCTTTCTTTTTAAGGAACATGTGCACCTCTTTTCCGACAGACTCCTAGGACTCTGTGAACTGCCCCATGCTGCGGAAACGGCGGTACCGTTTTGCGGGCAATGCAGCGGGATCATCCGCACAAAGCCGGGAAAGAATATTTAATAGATACCGGCGCAGATTAGCGGCGGTCCCTTCCACATCGTTTTCTTCGGCAATGACCGTATCGCATATCCCTGCATTTTTTAGATCCTCCGCGCTTATTTTCATTAATTCCGCCGCTTCTTTTTCCCTGCCTGGATCCTTCCAAAGAATCGATGCAAAGCCCCTGGGGTTAATTACCGAATACAGGGCGTTCTCCATCATGGCTAAATCGTCGCAAACCCCCAAAGCCAGGGCGCCGCCGGATCCTCCTTCGCCTAAAACTACCGATATTACCGGGGTTTGCAGTTCCATAAAGGCGGCCAGATTCCGGGCTATGGCTTCTCCCTGGCCCCGTTCCTCCGCTTCCACCCCGCAAAAAGCGCCGGGGGTGTCAATCAGGCAGATTACCGGACGGCGGAATTTTTCTGCCTGCCGGGCAAGGCGCAAAGCTTTTCGGTAGCCTTCCGGATGGGGCATGGAAAAGTTGGTCCGTTTAAGTTCATCTATATCCGCACCTTTGGGCATGGCTATTAACGTTACGGGGTTTCCCTGGAAAAAAGCTACACCCCCCATGATTGCAGGATCGTCACCGAAATAACGATCCCCGTGGAATTCGGTAAAATCATCAAAAAGTAAAGAGATAAAATTGCCCGCGCTGGGGCGGTTCATGCTGCGGAGCCTTTCCAGCTTTTGAACCGCCGTAAGTTTGGCAGTGTTTGTGCCGGAATTTGCCGGGGAAGCGGAGTTTTCAACGGTAAACGCAGCGCCGCCCGGTTTGTGAAAACGAAGCAGCCTGGATAGGGTAGGCCGTAATTTTTCCCGGAGACAAAGCATATCCGCAAAACCATGTTCCAGAATAAATTCCGCTTTCTGAAAATGGTCCGGCAGGGAGTGTCCTATGCTGTCCTGAATTACCCGGCGGCCTGCAAAACCCACGGTTGCGCCGGGCTCGGCGATTATAATATCCCCCAAAGAGGCATACGAAGCCTGGACACCCCCGGTGGTGGGATCGCAGACTACGGTAATATAAAGCAGGCCTGCCTTGTTAAATAGGGAGTATGCCCCGGATGTTTTAGCCATCTGCATAAGGGAGAATGTCCCTTCCTGCATCCGGGCTCCCCCGGAGGCTGTAAAGATTATTACCGGCAGTTTTTGCTCCAGGCCGTACTCAAAAAGGCGGGTAATTTTTTCCCCCACGGCGCTGCCCATACTGGCCATCATAAAACGGCTGTCCATGATGCCGATAAGCACTGCCTCTCCTTCTATGGTGCAGCGTCCCGTGATTACCGCTTCCTTTGAACTGGTTTCCTTCTGAAGAGAGGCTATTTTTTCTTCATAGCCCGGATAGCCAATGGGATTACATGAGGAAAGATTCGCATCAAATTCTACAAAGCTTCCTTCATCGGCGGTAAGGGCAAGTCTTTCCTGCCAGCCTATTCGCAGCTCCATGATAAAACCTCCCGGAGAAAAAGGATTTGTGTTTCCATAACGGAAGAATACACAATTTCCCATGTTAGTGGAAGGTACAGAGCTGCTAAAACTTAAGGGAACTTCTAAAAACTTCAGTTTTTAGAAGTTTTCGTTCCCTTAACTCAAAAGATTATACATTTCAGGATCATATCTGATTTTTCTGATAGCCCTTATCTCGATTTGCCGTACCGTTTCGGGAGAAATCCCCATTTTATCGCTTATCTTTTTCAGGGTTTGTTTACCGGAACCGTTAAGTTGATACCGGTACATAAGGATTTTTCTTTCCCGGTCTTTTAAACCGTTCAATATCTTTAAGGTGGAGTTCCTTGAATCCTTCCTTAGCAATGCCCGTTCCGGATTGTAGGTATAATCTTCATGATATTCCAAAACTCCCGCCGATTCCGGATCATCGGTTTCCAGGGAAAGCATATTGGAGGCCACTGAAAGGACGACATTTACTTCTTCTTTAGGTACATGGATTTCCCGGGCAATTTCCGCTGTATTGGGCATCCGGTTTAGCTTTTGCGTAAGATCATGACAGGATTTTTGTATTTTCCATAGTATTTCTTCCTTTCTGTGCGGCAAACGAATGATGCGCCTGTTGTTTGCCATATACCGGAGTATACATTGCCTAATCCACCATCCTGCATAGGTAGAAAACCGTACTTTCTTTTCCGGATCAAAGCGGTCAATCGCGTACATCAGGCCGATATTCCCTTCCTGAATAAGGTCAAGCAGCGGCAAACCCTGGCCCAGATATGAACGGGCAATTTTAACGACTAAACGAAGATTGGATTCGACCAGCTTCTTCCGGAGTTTTGTCTCTCCCTGCTGGATACGTCCGATAATATCCTGTTCTTCCTCTAAGCTTAAAACCGGAAAAGTTTTAATCTGACTAAAATAAACATTTAAAATTGCAGAATTCTTGTCTGTCATCACAGCCTCCTTCGTCACCAATTGTTTTAATCAACCGGTGCATTTATATATAAGCAAGAACCATGCCAAGTAAGCAGGAATGAGAAAAATATAGATAATTCCTTATAATACAAAGACTTACGAAACCAGGGCTTTTGTCAAAACCCCTAAATGTCTATTTTTGTGTACATTTCTGGCCCCAGGGTGTATGAAAAATCCCAATTTACCGCTGAGCCGAGCATACAAATAATCAATATTAAATCTTGCAAAGGGGCGGACTTAGTCTGCCGGGAAAGCTCTGGAGGAACCTGCCTCTGGAGCCCCGATTATTTTGGTAGAATATTTACATGGAGTTTTGCTCCAAGTATATCGAATATTTTACAATAATTTATCAGAGCAAAACTCCGAAATAAAAAGCCGAATAGGCTTTTTAACGGGTCTCTTCGGCAGAGAATTCCAGGAACCTTTCCCGGCAGACAAGTCGCCCCTTTATGAGACTAATTATAGTTACATTATGATCGGCTCAGTGGTAAATTAGGATTTTATTTCGATTGACACTTTAACTTTGAAATGCTACAACATTCTCTATGAGCCATAAAACTGGCATTTTGAACTCAAAACCCAATTTCCCCTTCGGCAGTCGGCAGTCGGCAGTCGGCAGTCGGCAGTCGGCAGTCAAGCCCCATTATACTGTAACTACGAT
>JAIRRF010000328.1 GCA_031256115.1 Treponema sp. | reverse complement strand
AAATTTGAATACGAAGGTTATTGGCGGGTTCAAATATCCAGTGACGAAGGTTATGCCACTGCCAGGCTTTTTGAGGGTGGTCCTGCCGCGAAAGTTCCTATAAAAGAAGAAGAAGGGCTTAATATCCCCGATAAATATGTATTGGGTGTCAGGATTGACTTTCTCCGCCGGGGTATCAATAGTTTTACTGTTTATCCTACCCGGCCCATCCCTGTAGAGGGAATTACCAAAACCGTTTCGGTTTGGGTGGCGGGCCGAAATTTTAATCATTCCATGTTTCTGCTCCTGGAAGATGTTTTGGGCAGACGCTATGAATTGTTTATGGATAGATTGAATTTCCAGGGCTGGAGACAGTTAACTGTTGCAATCCCTCCGCAGGCCCGGGACGGCAATAGCGGCATTGTCCAACGGAACTACCACTACAGCAACAGGATGGGAATAAGGGTTACCGGTTTTAGAATCGACTGCGATCCCATGGAAGCATATGGTTCCTATTACATTTATTTTGATGATTTACGGGCGGTAACGGACCTCTTTGCCGAGGACCTGAAAGACGCCGACGACATGAGTGATTTGTGGTAGAACTGTTATAATCCCTGTTGGGTTTTAAAAGGGCTGTCCTGAATTAAAAGGGATAGCCTTTTTGGCATTTTTTTTCTGTTTACACAGTCCGGTAGATCCAGCTTCTTCCTTGTTTTTTAATCTTTTCCAGAAACCCGGCTTTTTCAAATGTATAAAGGGTTCTCCTGGCCAGTGCCGGTTTAATATGGGCCTTCAAGGCCAGAGTTTTTGCCGTACATTCTCCGTTAATGGGTAAAAAATTCCGCCGCCAGTCAGTTTTTCTTTTTAGAACGATTTTTTCCCGGAATTCTTCCAGGACCCTGTCTACGATGCTGATCCCCTTCCGGCGCCAGGAACCTTTTCCGTCGTCCCTGCGGCGTTCAATTGCATCCACCATGACAATTTCTATGGTCAAACCTTTTAATCCGACCAGGGAAGGGGCATAAATAAGTTCATAGAAAATATCCCAGGGTTTTCCTTTTTTCGGGCTTTTTCTCCGGAAAAGAAGCTTTCCCTTTGTGTCATATAGCTCAATGGTTTTGTTTACAATAACCGGGTAGATAAGCCGTACTTTGCCGTTTTTCGCCAGGACAGGAAGCTTTTTTTTCAGAGCGTAGAAATGCCCTGTCTGTACTTCAATCACCGTTCCTTCCGGATCTATGGCGTCGCAGACATAGCCTTCTCTGGTTCTTTCGGTTTTTCCTGATTTAGCATAGCAGAGTTTCAGGGAACGATGGAGGCTGCTTTCGTTTTCTGTACCAATATGGCTCTTGGAAATCATCTACAGAGGTTCATTCCTTTTTACATAGGGCAGCAGTTCTTCGGCGCCCATTAATTCCAAAAAATGATGGGTCTCATTGCAGCCTTTATTTTCTTTTTTGCAAATCCTGGCAACCCGAAAGACTATCATCCTGTTGGTTGGGAGGGGCAGGGAGAGTACCTGTCCATTCATGTCCACCAGGGTATTAAAAGGCAGCCGATCCGGCACTTCCTGAACATCCCCTTCGGGAAAAATAATAAAGAAATCTTCTATAAACATACAACAATTATGACCGCTACTGTTGGTTTTTGACAAAGCCTAAATAAATGTTAAGTAGTTTATGAAAAAATCGTAAAATATTGTTGGTTTTTTTTAAAAATGTATTGCAGATAATAAGAAAATGGGAAATAGTGGTAAATAATAATAGAATAATCCCAAAAAATGGGAAAAAGTGGAAAATGCAGTGATCATGTTACAGGGCGAATATCCGGCCACTCTGGACGAAAAGGGAAGAGTAAGTATACCTGCCCGGTTCAGGGAGGGAATCCCCAATAATATCCTGGTATTAACCAAGAGCATGTTTGAAAGCTGTATTTGGGCTTTTACCCCGGAAAACCAGGATAAGGTAACGGAAAACCTCCGGAATTTCTGGGATTTAAACAGTAACGTGTCCATGACTCCCAGGCAAAAGGATATGTTTAATCACCGGGTAAACTTTTTTATCAATGTGGTTGAGATTGATAAAACGGGAAGAATTATGATCCCCCAGAAATTTCGGGATTATGCGGGGCTTGTAAAGGATTGCGCCATAGCCAGTAACGGAGTCCGCATAGAAATTTGGGATGTCCAGCGTTACCGGGAGTATGAACAGCAGGTAGAAGAACAAGTTGAGAGGTTCTGGAAAAATTAGATCCTTTGAATTTGAGTTTATAAAAAGAACTTGATTTTTGGCTAATGGAGGGGAGAGTATGGATGCAATTCATACTCCGGTGTTGCTGGAAGAAACAATACAATTGCTCGCTCCCCGGAAAGAAGACGAATTCATGGTAGATGCAACCCTGGGCGAAGGGGGGCACAGCGCCGCTTTTCTGGAACGTTTTCCGACCCTTCGTATCGCCGGTGTGGATGCTGACGGGGAAATCCAGTGCAAGGCAAGGGAACGGCTTTGCCGTTTTAGGGACAGAATGCATTTCTTTATACGTTGGGCGGAAGATTTTTTTAACGATTATCCTCCGGAGCTTCCTGCTCCGGATACAATCCTCTTTGATTTGGGGATTAGCCTTTACCATTATGAACAGTCCAAAAAAGGCTTTAGTTTTATGCGGGATGAGTTCCTTGATATGCGGCTTGATCCTGCCTGTGGAAAGACGGCGGCGGAACTGATTGCCAATCTTTCGGAAAAAGAGCTTGCTGATATGATTTACGCCAATGCAGAAGAACGGTATTCCCGGCGCATTGCCGCCGCAGTTCAGAAAGCAAAAAAACAGGGGCCTTTGATCAGTACAGCCGTTCTGGCAAGAGTAGTTTCCGCCTCTGTTCCTGCGGTTTATCGAAGGGGGCCCATTCATCCGGCTACGCGGACTTTCCAGGCCCTGCGTATGGCTGTGAATAGCGAAGCGGAAAAACTTCCGGTTATGCTGGAAAGGGCTCTGGATAAGCTAAAAAACGGAGGCCGTATGGGAGTAATTAGTTTCCATTCAGGAGAAGACAGAAAAGTAAAGAGCTTTTTCCGGGAAAAACGCAGAGACTGTACCTGCCCACCGGAAACGCCGATATGTAGATGTGGGGGAGTCCGTACTGTGAGTTTATTGACCCGTAAACCCGTTACTGCCGGAAAAGAAGAATGCAGAAAAAATCCCCCTTCCCGTAGTGCAAAATTCAGGGCTGTAGAAAAAATGTATGCCGGAGTAAATATATGACAAACCGGTTCTTTTTTTATCTTTTTATTGTTAGTGTTCCTGCTTTTTTGGGTCTGGCTGCATGGCAATCATCCCGCTACGGAGATTTGGAACGGGAAATTGTACAATTGGAAAAGACCCAGGAAGAGTGGGTAGAAAATAACAAAAGG
>JAIRRF010000326.1 GCA_031256115.1 Treponema sp. | reverse complement strand
GCCCATTTTTGCCATGATCACCTTGATATTTTCACCGCCGAAGAGCCGCATAAGATCATCATCCATGGAAATAAAAAACTTGGAACGCCCCGGGTCTCCCTGACGGCCTGACCGGCCCCGGAGCTGATTGTCAATACGCCGGCTTTCGTGCCGCTCTGTGCCGATTACATAAAGGCCCCCCAGGGATTTTACTTCCTCGTAATCGGCTTTCCACTTTTCATATTCCGCCGCATAGACCTGGGCATAAACATCCGCGGCGGCCTCTGTTCCGGCCCGTTTGCGGGCACGATGTTCCGGATTGCCGCCCAGTTTGATATCCGTGCCGCGGCCTGCCATGTTGGTGGCGATGGTAACCGCACCCTTGCTTCCCGCTTCGGCGATGATCGACGCTTCCCGGGCATGGTTCTTGGCGTTAAGCACCTCGTGGCGTATACCCCTCCTGGTAAGAAAGGCGGACACTTTTTCAGACTTTTCGATAGATACGGTACCTACCAGCATGGGCTGGCCCTTTTTATAGGCACCTTCTATTTCATCGCAAAGGGCCTTGTATTTATCCGTTTCGTTCAGGTAAACTACGTCGTTTTCATCGTCGCGGACCACTGGCAGGTTGGTGGGGATTACCACCACCTCTAGTTTGTAGATTTTACTGAACTCAACCGCTTCAGTGTCGGCGGTGCCGGTCATACCGGAGATCTTTTCGTACATTCTAAAGTAGTTCTGAAAAGTGATAGTCGCCAGGGTACGGTTTCGCTGGGCAATTTTAATCCGTTCCTTTGCTTCGATGGCCTGGTGGAGGCCGTCAGAATAACGGCGTCCGTGGAGGATCCGGCCGGTAAATTCATCAACGATTTGGACCTGTCCGTCCTGAACCACATAGTCCACATCGAGATGAAAAAGTTTATGGGCCCGCAGGGCCTGTGTAAAATAATGGATAAATTCAAAATTCTCTTCATCCACAATGGCGCTCTTGATAAGGCCCCGCTTTTGAAGTATTCCTTCTATCTTGGCAAGCCCCGCATTGGAAAAGGAAATGTTTTTGTTTTTTTCGTTTAGTTTGTAATCCCCGGTAATTTCTTCTCCCCGGGTTTCATCGGGATATTCGCCGTTTGCTTTTTTTTGGATTTCTTCAAGGGATGATAAGAGTCTGTCCACTTCCGCGTATTTGTAAGTGTCATCCTCGGCGGCGCCGGAAATAATAAGCGGCGTCCTGGCCTCATCGATAAGAATTGAGTCAATTTCATCGACGATACAGAAGGGATGTCCCCGCTGTACCCGCCGGTTCAGTTCCCAAAGCATATTATCCCGGAGATAGTCAAAGCCAAATTCGTTATTGGTTCCGTAGGTAATATCGCAGGCATAATTAATTTTCCGGCGTTCGTTGTCCATGTCCGAAAGGATGGTTCCCACGCTGATCCCCAGTGCGCTGAAGACGGGCCGCATCCAGTCCGCATCCCGTCCTGCCAGGTAATCGTTTACCGTAACAATGTGAACTCCTTTACCGGCAATGGCGTTAAGGTAGGCCGCGGCAACGCTCATAAGGGTTTTGCCTTCGCCGGTTTTCATTTCCACGATTTTTCCCTGGTGAAGGACGATGGATCCCAGTACCTGGACATCGTAGGGCCGCTCCCCAAGCATTCGCCGGCTTGCTTCCCGGGCTATTGCAAAGGCTTCCGGCAGAAGGGATTCCAGACTTTCTCCGTCTTCATGGCGCTGCCGGAATTGTCCGGTTATTTGGGGAAAACTTTCGGTAGAAAGCGAAGCTGCCCAGATTTCTTTTTCGTTTACCTGATGCAATATTGGAAGCAGCTTCTTTAGGTCCCGCTCATGCTGGGAACCAAAAAGGGCTTTTACAAATTTCTCGAGCATGTGCAAGCCGCCTTCGCCAACCATCATTGGCGATGGCGGCGCTAAAAAATTATTCCTTACACACGCGGCCCAAAGGGACGCATTATAATACTGTAACGTTTTGCCCAGATCGCCGCAAGACCGGTGCTGCTGTATGCCATTGACAATAATTCCGGCTCTGTCTACGTTAATAATGATGAAATGTTTACAGCCGGTCTTAATTAGTATATTGGTTTTTTCTGCCTGCTCCCAGGGGCGTATTTCTTCGGTGGCAAGGATGGATCTGTTTAATCTTGAGATTGGCCCCTTGGAAGATCAAATAAATCTCTTTGATTTAGCCAACAGCGAATCAAACAGAACAAGTATTGCCATGCGGGACGGGTTGTTTTATATTTCCGATACCTACGGACGTAAAATTGTCAGGTATAATTCATATGGGGATCTTCTTTTTGTAATATATAACGAAGAAACCAATCCTCCTCCAATTACTTTGCGCCGCGCCATTGATGAAGAAGGGATTGCTACCCGGTGGTCTGTCAACTACCCTCTTAAAGAGCCTGGGGTTATTACTGTAGATTCCCAAAAACATATATATGCCGCCGACAAGGCCGATGAAGATAAAAAGTCCAACGATACCGAAGACGGCGCTTTGCTGGACAATGTGGTTCTTCATTTTGATGAATCGGGACGTTTTGTTAATTTTCTGGGCCAGGAAGGAAGAGGGGGAAAGCCTTTTCCCCGGATAATGGGTATCCATGCATCCCTGGATGATGAAATTGTCGTGGTATGTCTTATGGTTTCCGGATGGAATATCTATTGGTTTAATGCCGAGGGAACCCTTCTTTATTTAATACAGCTCAGGGACGAAAACATTCCCAAACCGCCGGACACAGTTGAATATACATCCGTAGATACCGTTGTTGCCGCTCCGGACGGACAAAAGCTTTTTATAAAAGTTGATTACTACAGGAGTATTGTCGATGAGAACGGTAATTCCATGGCAGCTCCCGATTCATCCTTAATCTGGATCATGGATGTAGAAACAGGCGCTTATACTGAATCGGTTAAGATACCGCTTTTTGAATTTACTTCTGTTGAAAATGATAAAAAAGTAATTCAAAGGCTGCCTTATTCAATGCTTGGAGTAATTAAAGATGCCCGTATTTTTTTGTATTTTCCCGTCGACGGCGGTTATTCTGTTCTGGTGCTTACCGCTGAATCCAGGGAACAGCGGCTGGGATTTATTCAGGCAAGGAACGACGAACTGGAATATAACACCTTTAACCTTTCCAACGAAGGGATCTTGTCAGGCCTTTTGGCAACCCGGTGGGAAGCCCGGCTTGTATGGTGGCGTACCGAACGGCTTATGGGAGTGATCCTGTAATGCAGGATGTAGTTTTTACTCCTTTGGTAACTCCGGATAATGCAGCGATCCTCGATAAAGAGGCCTCCTCCTTCTGGGGTTTAAATCCTTTTTCTTTAGTAGAAGCCGCAGGGAGGGCATGCGCCGTCTCTTTGGAAAGGGAATTGGGCGGGATTACCGGTCCAATTCTGGTTTGCGCCGGCTCCGGAAATAACGGCGCCGATGCATTGGTAATGCTCCGGGCGATTCTAACGGCAGATAACCGGGGCAGCTCCCGAAAAGCGGCGGTATTGCTCAGCTCTTGTTCCGGAGGTGAAACAAGCCCCAGGGCAGGAGCTGTTAAAACTCTAAAGGCAATGGGGATTCCTGTCATCACCTGGAATGGAGAGGAACAATTTACAGAATTATTCCGGAATGCCGCATTAATAATAGACGGAATTGCCGGAACAGGACTCCGGGGCGCCCTGAAAGGTGCTGCTCATGAAATGTTTATTGCCGTTAATAAACGGCGGAATACAATTCAAACCATGCAGCCTTGTACGGTTGTTTCCATTGACATACCTTCAGGAGCAGGTATTGAATGGAAACCTGATTTTCCGGTAGTTAATGCGGATTATACCCTGGCTGTTGAGCCCCTTAAGACTGTACTCTATACCCCGGCCCTGCGGCCTATGGCCGGGAAAATAATACCGGTAAGAGGTATCTTTCCGCCTCACCTGCTCTCCCAATTTTGTGACGCTGAGTTATTATGCTGGGAAAATCAATGCCGGGCTGTCCCAACAGTGCCCCCCGATGCGTACAAATACAACCGGGGGCTTGTTGAAGTCCATGCCGGGAAAACCGGATTTACCGGAGCTGCAAGGATTGCCGCTGAAGGAGCATCCGCCGCAGGCGCCGGGCTGGTACGATTGATCCTGGACGATGATTTATATTCGGTTCTTGCGGCCGCTTTTGGTGGAGTTATGCCGGTTCCCTTTTCCATGTGGTCTGCGTCTGCAGAATCTATTGCCGGTAAAGACGAACCCAAAGGAATCCGTTTTAAAGCAGATGCATTGTTGTTGGGACCCGGCTGGGGCAGAGGAGAAGAACGGCTCCCGATTTTACGCCGGGCCCTGGAGGCGGAACAATCAGGAATTCCCCTTGTGCTTGATGCCGACGGTATATTCTTGTTAAAGAAATTGTCCGAAGAAAGGGGAGAGAGCTTGGTCTTTAACGGAAGAACAATCCTCTGCCCTCATGCGGGAGAACTGGAAGCCCTGTCGGGAATTGCAAAGGAAAAACTCCTTTCCGAGCCGGCTCTGATTGCGGACTTTGCCCAAAAAATAAATGCGGTGATCCTTTTTAAAAGCCATGTAATGATCATAGCGGAACCGGGAGGCAAACTCGGTTTTATTGACGGTATGGATCCTTCTTTGGGGGCCGGAGGCAGCGGGGATCTTTTGGCTGGGTTATGCGCCGGAATTGCAGGAAGGATGAAGGCCGCCGAAGGACAAGTGGCCGATGGCTTGGATCTATTTAACGTTGCAGCCGCCGCGGGAACTCTTCTGACTGCCGCTGCCGCCCGTTTAGGACGGCGTTTTTATGATCCCCTGGAATTGGCAAAACCCGCCGCTGCCTTGGCAGGATTCGCTTGGCTTCCCCAAGCGGCCTGGCTTCCCCCAGGAGAAAACGATGGATGATGAATTTGGAAACGGCAGGTATACTTTTTATTATTCCCGGGAAAAACGCTTGGAAAAGGCTTCCAAAGCTGTAAGAGAATTAAACGAAACTTCAAGCTATCGAAAACCAGGCTTGTTTCGGACGCTCACCGCTACCCAGCCTCTACGGTTTCTTTTTATCTCTATTATTACAATTTGTGCAATGTTATTCATCCTGACACGGTTTTTAAATGTAGAAGGAGTCAGGGTCATTGGAAACAATACCGTGGAGGTTTCCATAATTACCGCGAGGGACAATTCTTACGTCACTGTAAAAAAAACAATCAAGCAACCGGGAATATTACAAAAAACCGGACAAGAAGGAGCCTATGCCGGAGTGGTGGATATAGCTGTATCCTTGTCCGAAAGCGGAAACTCCGGCGGACACTCAGCAGAAGCCCTTGTCCATGTGGAACAAATCTACTTTGGCCCTGAACCGGAGGAAGTATTCCGTTTTTCCGTTCCCTTCAGGGGAAAAAAAATTTTTGTTTTAATGGACGCAGGTGTGGAAAGGATACTGTTTACACTTACACTTTAATAACTCCTGCCAGGCATTACCCTTGGACACCGTTGTATTCGCTGCATCAGGACTTTCTTTTTGACCCGCTCTATGTTAGGTTAATACAAATGCTGCCGGTTTATTTTTTATCGATTGCCCTTAATGCGCTTTGTGGTTATATACTTGCTTTTGGAACAGAAGAAACCGATCCGGAAAGTTTGGCCCTGAGTTTGAACAATGAAACGACCCGGTTAATCCTGGGAGGACTTTCCTTTATTACCGGGATATTAAAAATACTTTCTCCCGTAGCTGTGGAGGGGAATATGCCGGTGGTGGGGGATCTATTCCCTGCTCTGGCTGGCTTGACAGGAGGCTTTATCCTTGTCTTTGAATTTTACAGACGGCGTTCCGGTTCTTTGGAATCTTTGTCAGAGAACCCAAGAGGTATAGACCGGATTGGAATATTCATTAAAAGATTCAGAAAAATATTTGGTTTTGTTTCTATTGCCGCCGCAGCCCTACACTTTATTTTTTATCCGGTAATATTGCTATAGGGAACCCGATTGTATATTCAACCGCCGCCGCAAATCGGCAAAAATGAAACTTCATCTCCGTCCAATAAAACAGTTTTAAAAAGCTTACGTAAAAGGATATTCTCCCCATTAACAGTAATAAGCATGGTTTTTGCTTTTTTTTCGGCATCAGCGCCGAAATTTGCCTTGATGTGATTCAGCACATCTTTCACTGCCGAAGCTTCAATTTGTTCTTCGGCGATTTTGGTGATCGCAGCCAAATGCGCCCGGTATTTTATAGTTATCCGCATTTCAATATCCTGTTGAACCGGTTTCAATTTTCAACTGCTTCAGAGTCTGCTTTTTTGGAATTCCTTCCACGTTCCAGCCTCTTACTTTGTAATACATCCTAAGCATTTTTTCCAGGGGAACCACATGCGTCTTCTTTGACACGCTGGGTACATGACCGGAGTCGGCGGTGGCATCCTTTGCGTTCCTGGTTGGCTGAGGCGTTTTGGTCAGACGATCCGGCAGTGAATCGTCCGCTGCGTTCAGGCCTTCCCTTAAATTGAAAAGTCTTTCTAGGTTGTAACTTCGTTCACCCAGTTCCAGGAAGCTACCTGTATACAAGGGAAAGCCCGTAACAAGCCGCAGGGCTTCGGCATGGGGCAGCAGAAAAAATGAATTAAAACGCAAGAGTGGTTTTATTGACAGCAACGCCCGGACCGCAGGCCCAGAATAGGTCGCAATTTTTCCGGTAATGCGGGTAACAATGTGGTTAGGGCCAAGGTTATAAAAGATTGCCGGAACGAAGGTCTGGGCGGAAAAAAGACAAAAACCCGAGGCGGATACCGCTTCCAGGGCGTCCTGCATAAATACGGTCAGTTCCGCCTTGCCGGACGGACTCTGTGCATCGGTAGAAAGGACACCTACGGATTCCAGCAGGGCCAGATATCCGCCGTTAAGGTGGCAGCCCCCCCGGTTGCTTACCGCGTAACCCAGGCCCATGCCCACCGAACGCCGGGGTTCGTAAGAAGCCATTTCCAGTCCTTTGGAATGCATGGCAAATTCCTTTCCTCCGTATTTTTCACTCATCCATTTACTGCCATTTGCAAGGTCTGAATAAATGCCCTCGCGTCGGGCTATCTTTCGGAGAACATCCTCCAGACTGCCTGTTTCGCCAAATTCAACACCGAAATCAGCCTTACCCTGTTCCTTTAACTCCATTGCAAAGGCTATGGTTGATGCAGCAGAAATTGTGTCCATTCCCAAAAGGTCGCAAATATAATTAAGTTCAATAATCTTCCGCAAATCCTTTGCTCCGATATTAGGGCCAAAGAAACCTGCGGTCTCGTATTCCGGACCCTTGATCTCCCTGTCATCCGATTCTCCGTTATGTGCATTTTTTATCATTACCCGCCTTTCGCAGCGTATAGGGCAGCTTATACAGCCAGAGTTCCGTGTAAGTTCTGTTTCTGCCAGGGTTTCGCCGCTTACCACATCTGCGTCCGGATCATGGCCGTATTGGAAATTGCGGCTGGGTAAAGCGCCGGAAGCGTTTGCCTTGTTCACCAGTCCGGGGGTTCCGAAACGGGGAAGAGCATCCCCGGTCATGGGATGGTTCCGGATAAAACGTATCCATTTTTTTATAAAGCGATGGAATTTTTCTTCTTTCGCCACTGTTGGCATTCTGGTTCCATATGCGCTAAGTGCCTTGATATTTTTGGATCCCAGAACAGCGCCGCTTCCGCAACGGGCGGCTGCCCGCTCGCCGCTGGCAGTGGAAGCGTATGATACGAGGTTTTCTCCTGCCGGACCTATTACCAGTTTGCCGTAGAAAGCGGGCAGCTTTTCCTGGACCGCTTCCGTATCAAGTCCCCAAAGTTCTTTGGCGGAAAGTATCGTTATTTGACCATCCACAATTTCAATTCGGGAAGGCCGCGCTGCTTTTCCCGATATGATCAGCCCGTCATATCCAGCCCGCTTCATCATTATCCCGAAGGTCCCGCCGCAGTTGGATGAGGCGATTCCTCCGGTTAAAACATTTTTAAAAGTCATGTTAAAACGGCTGGAAGAAGGAGCGCCGGTTCCGTTCAAAGGCCCCGTGTTAATGATGATCAGAGCGGCGGGATCCAGCGCGGCGGTTCCCTTCGGGCTCAGATCCAAAAGCAGCCGTGCCGCCAGGGTTTTCCCTCCGATGTATTTGCGGTAATAATTATAATTGATGAAAAAAGGTTCTGCTTTTCCTGTATTAAGATCGATTTTTGCATAAACCGGTAATGTCATTTGGGTGCCTCCATAGTGATAGCTCCCAGGGGGCAATGTGATTCACAGAGGGCACAGCCGGTACATTTCTTCGGCTGGACAAGTTCGGCATAAACCTTAATATCTCCCCGAAATTTCGGTGCTGAGATTTGTAAGGCCCCTGCCGTGCAATCATTAACGCAAATGGAACAGGCGCTGCAGGTTTCTGTAGTTATTGCCGGCTGCGGCCATTCGGAACGCTTTATCTGAACACAGGTTTTTCCCGCACCGTCAAGAATCGCACTTTTAGGGCAGACCCTGCCACAGACACCGCAGGCCACGCAGCGGGTTTCATTTATTACGTGAACTTTGTCCCGTTCTCCGGTAATGGCAAAAACCGGACAAAGTTTTGCACAGGCGGTACAGCCGTTACAGGCTTCGGTGATACGGAAAACGCCCTCCCTTTTTTTGCCAGGTACAGGGATCCGCAGGCTTTCAATCATCCGGCGGAATCGCTCTTTGCTGTAGATGACCGGCACGGGATATAGGGGATTACTCTCTTTCCATGCCCATTTTATCATCTGTGGTATGTCTTCACTTTTAATACAATCAAAGCTTTTTGGTATTCCCATGCGCCTGTTCATGGCATATATTGCATCAATAAAAATTCGGGCTTTTTCCGCATTGGTTTTTGTACCGGTATCAGTTATCAGTCCCGCTGCTTCCGCCAGCCGGGCAAGTTTTTTATGTACTTTTTCTCCGTAATCATCCAACACTTTGGGAAGGATGACGGCGTTTGCCAGGCCGTGAGGAGTATTATACAGTCCGCCCAATGTATGGGCTATGGCGTGAATGTTTCCTACACCGGCCCGGGTAA
>JAIRRF010000263.1 GCA_031256115.1 Treponema sp. | reverse complement strand
GTTTGGCCTTTTTTATATTGTAGACCACATCTTTGTCTACCAGCTTCTTCATTATAAAGGGCTTAAAAAGTTCCAGTGCCATCTTTGTCGGAAGACCGCATTGCCACAACTTAAGTTCCGGTCCTACGGTGATTACGGATCGGCCTGAATAGTCCACTCGTTTTCCCAAAAGGTTCTGCCGGAACCGTCCCTGTTTACCCTTAAGCATATCGCTGATCGATTTGAGAGGCCGGTTGCTGGCGCCCTTAACCACCCGTTTCTTTTTGGAATTGTCAAAGAGGGCATCCACCGCCTCCTGGAGCATCCTTTTTTCATTCCGGATAATGATGTCCGGTGCATTTAAAGTCTGAAGCCGTTTTAAACGGTTGTTCCGGTTAATGACCCGGCGGTAAAGGTCGTTTAAATCACTCGTGGCAAAACGGCCGCCGTCCAACTGAACCATGGGCCTAAGATCCGGGGGAATTACCGGAATCACATCCAGGATCATCCACTCCGGTTTATTATCAGAATTACGGAAATTTTCTACGATTTCGATGCGTTTCAGGAGCCGTTTATTACTTTTGGCACCTTTTTCTATCATCTTTGTCCGCAATTCCAGGGCGATCTCGTCCAAATTAGTATTTTCCAGCAGGGTCCGCACCGCTTCCGCTCCCATACCGGCGGAAAAACTTCCCCCATAACGTTCCTGGGCTTCGTAAAATTCTTCTTCTGATAACAGTTGATTCTTTTTTAAATCCGTATCACCCGTTTCAATTACCACATATTTTTCATAATATAAAATGGAGCGCAGATTTGCCATGGTCAAATCCAGAAGCAAGCCCATACGGCTGGGGACGGAACGGTAGTACCAGATATGAGAAACCGGAGCAGCCAGTTCAATGTGGCCCATCCGCTCCCGGCGTACCTTAAAATGGGTTACTTCCACACCGCAGCGGTCACAGATGACTCCCTTGTAACGAATTGACTTAAATTTTCCGCAGTAACATTCCCACTCCTTGGTGGTTCCAAAAATCTTTTCACAGAAAAGACCGTCTTTTTCCGGCCTGAGGGTACGGTAGTTAATTGTTTCCGGTTTTTTTACTTCTCCGTATGACCAATCCCGGATCATGTTTGGCGAAGCCAACTTTACCATGATCGAATCAAAATCCTGTATATCCCTCATTTACAACCTCTTTTAATGTGCGGCCAAATGGCTGCACAACTAAATCAAACATGAAACGAAGTTTCATGAAACCTCTTTTAATGTGCAGCCGAATGGCTGTTAAAAATTACTTCCCGACTTGGTGATTAATTCCTCGTCCCGTTCAGTCAGCGGAATTTGCTTACCTTTGGTATCGTAGATAGTCATATCCAGGGCCAATCCACGTAGTTCCTGGACCAGTACGTTAAAAGACTCAGGGATTCCGGCGGTAGTGGAAGGTTCCCCTTTGACAATGGCTTCGTAAATTTTGGAGCGGCCTGTCATATCATCAGATTTAATCGTCAACAGTTCCTGGAGGGTATTGGCAGCCCCGTATGCTTCCAGGGCCCAGACTTCCATTTCTCCCAGTCTTTGGCCGCCGAACTGGGCTTTACCGCCCAGGGGCTGCTGGGTCACCAGTGAATAGGGGCCTGTAGAACGGGCGTGCATCTTGTCATCCACCAGGTGATGAAGTTTCAGGAAATAGATTACCCCGCAGAAGATCGGGTTTACAAAAGGTTCACCGGTCCGGCCGTCCCGAAGTACGGCCTTGCTGTTTACCGGAAGCCCTGCTTCCTTAAGTTTTCCCTCAATATCCTCCGCGGAAGGACACTGAAAAACCGGCGTGGAAAACCATTCGTCCAGGATACTGGCCGCCCAACCAAGCTCTGTCTCCAAAAGCTGGCCTATATTCATCCGGGAAGGAACCCCCAGGGGCGTCAGGCATAAATCCAATGGAGTGCCGTCTTCCATGTAGGGCATATCTTCTTCGGGCAGAATCTTGGCTACAACGCCCTTGTTGCCGTGGCGACCAGCCATCTTGTCCCCTTCTCTGAGTTTTCGTTTGGTAGCGATAAGTACCTTTACTACTTCTTCCACTCCGGGATTGAGATCGTCTCCCTGGGAACGTTTCAGCCGCTGTATGTCGATGATCGTTCCCTCTATGCCGTGGGGCACCCGGAGGGAAGAATCCCGCACTTCTTTGGCTTTTTCGCCAAATATGGAATTAAGGAGCTTGAATTCCGGGGTTGTTTCAGTTTCGCTTTTTGGCGTTACCTTGCCTACCAAAATGTCCCCGGACCAGACCTTGGCGCCAACACAAATAATTCCTTCGGCATCCAAATTGTCCAGGCTCTTTTCCGACATGTTGGGAATATCCCGTGTTATTTTTTCCGGCCCCAGCTTGGTTTCCCTGATTTCGGTGAGAAATTCCTTAATATGGACGGAAGTAAACATATCTTCTTTTACTACCCGTTCTGAAATAAGGATAGAATCTTCGTAGTTGTACCCGTTCCAGGGCATGAATCCCACCAGAACATTCCGGCCCAGGGCAAGTTCCCCGTCTCTGGTTGCCGGTCCGTCCGCAATTACCTGCCCGGCAAGAACCTTGTCGCCGACTTTGACTATGGGCCGCTGATTAAAACATGTGTCCTGATTGGTTCGCTGGTATTTTGCAAGTCTGTACAGATCCATTCCGTCCTCAGTAGTTTGAGGGCCCGGCCCGTGTTTATTCTCCGGCTTGATAGTTATATCGCTGGAACTGACCCGAAGCACCGTACCGCTCCTCCGGGCCTTAACCAGGACCCCCGAATCGTAAGCGCATTTTCCTTCCATGCCGGTCCCAACCCGGGGCGCTTCAGGGAAGACCAGAGGCACCGCCTGACGTTGCATATTGCTTCCCATCAGAGCCCGGTTGGCATCGTCATGTTCAAGAAAAGGAATAAGCGAGGCCGACACGGAGATTATCTGTTTAGGGGATACATCCATGTATTGTATGTCCTCCGGAGTCCGGTTAATATAATCTCCCTGGCGGCGGCAGGAAACCTGATCTTCGGAAAAGGTACCATTGTCGTTTAGCACGGCAGAGGCCTGGGCAATATAGTACCGATCTTCGTCCATGGCGGACAGATATTCAATATCGGAAGAAACTTTCCCCTTGGTGATTTTTCGGTAGGGGGTTTCCAGGAATCCATATTCGTTAACCCGTGTATAGTTAGCCAAAGAAACGATCAGGCCGATATTTGGGCCTTCCGGGGTTTCAATGGGACACATTCGTCCGTAATGGGTGTAGTGAACATCCCGGACTTCAAAACCGGCTCTATCCCGGGAAAGGCCTCCCGGCCCCAGGGCATTAAGACGGCGCTTGTGGGTTAGTTCTGCCAGGGGATTAACCTGATCCATAAACTGGGATAACTGGCTTGAACCGAAGAATTCCTTAATGGCCGCCACCAGAGGTTTAATGGATATTAAATCCTGGGGCTTAATGGTATCGGTTTCTTTCAGGCTCATGCGTTCCTTGGCAATCCGTTCCATGCGGCTAAAAGCTACTTTCATGGCATTAGCCATTAGTTCTCCCACTGAGCGAATCCTGCGGTTCCCCAGGTGATCAATATCGTCTATCGCATCATCACCCACAAAAACCTTAATCAGATACTTCATGGTAGCAATTACGTCCTGCCTGGTCAGTGTGTGTTCCCCCAGAGGCTGGGCATAGTTAAATTTCTTGTTAAGCTTGTAACGGCCTACCCTGCCCAGATCATAGCGGCGGCTGGTAAAGAACATTCCCAAGAGATCCTTTTCCGCCGCTTCTACAGTGATCGACTCGCCGGGCATCAGCACCGAATACACTGCCGCCAGGGCTTCTTCCTTGGAAGGCTCGTCCCTGGAAGAATCATCCTTAACAAATTTTATTTCTTCCCGTTCAAAACAATTGAGAAGCATGGGAGAATTAAGGGAGTCCGGAGCCTCGAAGTTGATTACCTCTATGGACTTAATTCCGTTGGTTAAGAGTTCATCCACATTATGAGGATGAAGTTTCTCTCCCGTTTGGTAGAGTTTTTTCTTTCCGTCTGTATCGGAAGTTCCGGGGCTTTGAATTTCTTCGCTGCGGGCTTTTATCCAAACCGGGGAAGCCAGGACTTTCCCGGTAATTTTTTCCCGGGTATCTTTATCATCCTTTATCTTAAACATTTCAACAGAATAAAAAGCCCGGATAATCTCTTCCCGGGAGCTAAAGCCCAGGGCCCGGAGAAAAATGCTGCCCAGGATCCGTTTTTTCCGGTCAATTTTGGCATAAATAAGTTCACGTTTCTGGTCGATTTCAAATTCCAGCCAGGAACCCCTATAGGGGATAATTCGGGAAGAAAAAATTCCTTTTTCATGGCTGAAAATAACCCCCGGTGAACGGTGAATCTGGGAAACTACCACCCGTTCTGCGCCGTTAATAATAAAAGTCCCCCGTTCACTCATTATGGGGATGTCCCCCATATAGATATCCTTCTGACGAATTTCTCCGGTCTGCTGGAATATCAGGTTGATCCTGGCTTTCAAAGGCACCGCATAGGTCAGGCCCTTCTGCTTGCAGTCAAATTCGGAAAATTTTATATGGCTTTCATCCAGAATATAGTATTCGTACTCCAGTACCATATCGCCATTGGGGCTCTCGATGGGAAAAGTAGATCTAAATACTTCTTCAAGTCCCTGCAACCTGGGAGTTTCACCGGCCTTTACACTGGCTCGCTGCAGAAACCGCTCATAAGAACAGAGTTGAATATCAATAAGATCCGGCAATTCTATTACATCCCGTACTTCTTTACCGACAAAGGATCTTTTTTCGTTCTTTTTTGATTTTACCATTCCATGCCCCCCGAGTCCGAAAATGAAATAAAAAAACCGGAAAACAGTATTAGGGAATTACTAAAAACTTCAGTTTTTAGTAGTTTTCGTACCCCGTGGAGAAAACCGCATTAAAATAACTCTTACAAACAGAGAAACAGCGGTTTTCTCCGTAGAACTTTATTCAATTTCCACTGTGCCGCCCACGGCGCTGACCTGATCTTTGATTTTTGCGGCCTCCTCTTTGGAAACTCCTTCTTTAAGAGGCTTGGGCGCTCCTTCGACCAGGTCTTTTGCTTCCTTAAGACCCAGACCCGTTACAGCCCGAACTTCTTTTATTACCGGAATCTTTTTGGTCTCATCATATGCCTTAAGAATTACGTTGAACTCGGTCTTTTCTTCTACCGCTTCAGCGCCGCCGGCGGCTGCCCCGGGGGCCGCCGCTGCCGCCACCGCTACCGGGGCCGCTGCGGACACGCCAAACTTTTCCTCCATAGCTTTAACCAGTTCTGAAACTTCCAAAACTGTCATGGAAGCAATCGCATCCAAAATTTCGTCTTTTGTGGCTGCCATATTATCTTCTCCTATAATGTAATAAACCTTTCATACGAAAGATATTTTCCTGACAGATAGCAACCTTCATAATGAAGTCTGACAGGTTTTCTATAACAAACACAAAGGTATGGAAAAACTCTTACCCAGCCTTTGCATCTGCGATACCATTAACAGTCCGCACCAGTCTGGCGGGAATGTCGTTCAAAGCCGCCGCAAGATTCCTGACGGGGCCGTTCATTACCGACATAAGCATGGAAATTAGTTCCAGCCTGCCGGGCAATTTGGAAAACGCTTCAATCTGTTTATCCGAATAAACGGTATTACCCACCAGGCCGCCTTTAAGTTTCAGGGCAGGCGCTTCTCTGGTAAAGTCCAAAAATATTTTTGCTATTTCATTACTGTCCCGGGAAACGATTGCAATGGCGGTGGGACCCGTCAGATGACCGGAAACATCCGGCATTTTAAGTTCTTCAAAGGCAAGACGGGCAAAATTGTTCTTTACTACTTTTAATTTGGCATCCTTGTTCCGGAGCTGCTTTCGTAGATTAGTGATTTGTTCCACGGTAAGTCCCCGGTAATCGGCAAAGATAAAATCCGGTTTTTCCGCTCCGGCTGCTCCTTCATCTGCGCTAAAAAGGGTTTTTAATTCGCCGACTGCTTTGGTTTTATAATCCTGTACCTTACTGGTTACAATTGCCATTTTTATAACTCCTCTATTGAGCGGCGGCATCGCCGCTCTGGTATATCGAACATTAACACGAAGTGTTAATGATTATTCCTCCTTATATGCAACCCATACGCCGGGCCCCATGGTGGAAGCCACTGAAATGGTCTGGATAAATTCGCCCTTTGCCTCGGCTGGTTTTTTTCTCTTAACTTCGGTAATCACTGCCCGGACATTTTCCGCCATTTTATCGCTGTCCATGGAAACCTTGCCGACAGCAAGGTGCACAACGCCGGTCTTGTCTGCCCTGAATTCTACCCTGCCCCGTTTAAGTTCCGCCAGGGCGCCCTTAAGATCAAAAGTAACGGTACCGGTCTTGGGGTTGGGCATAAGGCCCTTCCGTCCCAATACCATGCCAAGTTTACCCACATCCTTCATCATATCCGGAGTAGCTACTGCCACATCAAAGTCCAGCCATCCGCCTTTAATCTTTTCGATTAAGTCCTCGGCGCCCACAAAAGCCGCCCCTGCATCCTGGGCTTCTTTTTCTTTCTCCGGACGGCAGAAGACCAAAACCCGTTTTTCACCCCTGAATTGATTGGGCAGCACCACAGTATCCCGGACAGATTGGCTTTTTTTCAGGTTAAGCTTAACCGACAAATCCACAGTCTCGTTGAATTTGGCAAAAGCCAGAGATTTAACCGTATCCAGAGCGGTCTTAAGATCATAAAAAGATGCCTGATCGTATTTCTTTAGGCTTTCCCTGTATTTTTTTCCCCGCTTCATTGCTGCACCTCCACTCCCATAGACCGGGCTGTGCCGGCGATGATCTTTACGGCCCCCTCAAGGTCATTGGCGGAAAGATCGGGCATCTTGGTTTTTGCAATTTCTTCCAGTTTGGCTCTGGGAATCTTGCCCACCTTGATTTTGTGGGATTCCTTGGATCCTTTTTCCAAACCTATGGCTTTCTTGATAAGTACCGCAGCCGGAGGGGTTTTCAGGATGAAGCTAAAGGACTTGTCTGCATAGACAGTAATAACTACCGGAATTATCAATCCCGGTTCCATGGTTTTTGTCCGGTCATTAAACTGCTGGACGAATTGAGGGGCGCTGACGCCGTGAGGCCCCAGGGCCGGTCCAACCGGAGGCGCCGGCGTAGCCTTCCCCGCCGGACACTGAAGCTTGATATAGGCGGCAACCTTTTTCTTTGCCATTTAAATCTCCTTTAGTGGTTGCACAAAGCGCTAAAGCGCTTTGTAGCGGAGTTTTGTTGCACAAAACTCCAGCACAGCCCAAACAAAGCTTATGTTGGAATTTGCTCTACAAAACCCTGCATGCGGGAATCTCCTGTAGATTCCCTCCCACATTCTATAAAAACACGTGGGTGTCCGAACAAGTTTTTCACAGACCAAAGGTCTGGCTTTTCGGACAGCACCGTATCTTACACTTTTTCAACCTGTAAAAGATCGACTTCTACCGGAGTACTCCGGCCAAAGATCTGCACCATAACCTTTAATTTGTTCTTTTCCGGGTTGACTTCTTCTATAACTCCGGTAAAAGATTCAAATGGGCCATCAACAATCTTAATTTGCTCACCGGAATTAAAGATTTGCCGTGCCCTAACGGGTTTTTCCCCCTTGATTTCCCCGGATTTTTGTAAAATATTCCGGGCTTCGTCTCCGGACAAGGGCTGGGGTCGTTTGTCCGCCGGGGTCCCCACAAAACCGGTAACCCCCTGGATCTTCTTTATCTTGGTGCAAGTCTCCTTCCATTCCAAACCATCGGGCAGATCCATCTCAATAAGGATATAACCAGGAAAAAATTTCCTTTTTTGAGTCCTTTTTTTGCCGTCCTTAACCTCCACAACCTCTTCCTGGGGCACTTTTATGTCCTTGACGATCTCCTTTTCCAGGTCGCCGGAATCCAGCATGAGACGGATTATCTTTTCTATCTTGTTTTCATATCCGGAATAGGTATGAAGAACAAACCAACCAGCTGCCATATACTCCTATTTAAATATTGCCTGTACTCCAAAAAGCAGGAGAACATCAACAAAACCCAAAACCGCTGCAATTATTATTGTAGAAACAAGCACAACCCCCACGGAACTGATTACGTCGTCCCGGCCCGGCCACACGACTTTACGGAGTTCGGCATAGCACTCTTTAAAAAACTGGATTATCCTTCTCATTATCCTTGTTTCTCCTTCTTTTGGCTACAGGCGCGTCGTTTTGCTTTATGCAAAACATGGCTTCGCCCTCCAATCGCAAACGTCCTGTTTGCT
>JAIRRF010000260.1 GCA_031256115.1 Treponema sp. | reverse complement strand
GAAAAGTTGCGCCAACTGCGTTGGCGGGTTACTTTCCGGCCAGCCCTTGTATTTTCGTATGCATTCTTTAATGCGCGTTTCGTTGAAACGGTACGAAAATGTCGCACTAAGGAAGGTGTCCCGCCCAACAAAGTTGGCTTGCAAGTTTTTCAAACTTTTCGGACACCGGCGAGACACTTTACTTAGGAGTTTTGCGCCATTGTGTCTAATAACAAAGTATTGTTAGATTCATTGTGGTGCAAAACTCCACCAGAAATGATACGCCCAAAATCAGATTGTCCGCTTATGGCTGAGCGCGAAATAGAGAACACTGGATACTGGATATAAAGCTGTGAGCAGTGCTTTCCTGCTGGTACAAGACAGCATATTGCTTCGAAAAGCCGGAAAGAATTTTTTTTATATTGTTTTTTCACCGGAACACATTATTTAAATTATCATTCCCCGTGGGGTTATTTGTCCATGAAGCATAAATTTGGTGTAAATGCACACATAAGGGGTTTGCCCTGCCGGGAACTTTTCGGCGTGCTACGATAAAGGCGACGCCAAGAAGCGTCCGTTAATAATGCCACGACCGGCAGTTCCTGGTAGGGCAAACCCCTTGTTTGGGATTTTGTGGGCCGAATTTGCTTTATGGGTAAGTAACCAACGACCCCTTCACTTTTTTATAAAAATTTGATATTTTTCAGAGGATAATAAAAGCAAGAACCACATTGTTGCCATATATCATAGGAAGGGAGGGTAAGGATGGCAAAGATGAGCGATTCAGAGAAAAGCAAATCAAGTTCGGCAGCTGCATTTTCTACGGGGCCCCTGGGTTCTATCGAGGATAAGAAAAAAGCCCTGGAAGCGGCCCGGCTTCAGATCGAAAAACAATATGGCGCCGGATCGTTAATGCAGCTGGGTACCCATGCTAAAACAGCAGGTATAGAAGCTATTCCTTCCGGTTCCATTCTCCTGGATGAAGCCCTTGGAATCGGGGGATATCCCCGGGGAAGGATAATAGAAATTTTCGGCCCCGAAGCCGGAGGTAAAACTACCATGGCCCTCCACGCCATTGCGGAGGCTCAAAAGCTGGGTGGTATTGCCGCTTTTATTGACGCCGAACATGCCCTGGACCCGGTATATGCCAAAAACCTGGGAGTAAACATTGACGATTTATGGATTTCCCAACCCGATACAGGTGAACAAGCCCTGGAAATTACCGAAAACCTTATCCGCTCTGGAGCGGTGGATGTTATTGTAGTTGATTCAGTAGCAGCCCTGACGCCCCAAGCGGAAATAGACGGCGACATGGGAGACGCCCAAATGGGCCTGCATGCCCGGCTTATGAGCCAGGCCATGCGGAAACTTACGGCTATCATCAGCAAATCCAAGACTCTTTTGGTCTTTATTAACCAGGTACGGATGAAGATTGGGGTCATGTTCGGCAATCCCGAAACTACCACAGGCGGGAATGCTTTAAAGTTCTATTCCTCGGTACGGCTGGAAGTACGCCGGATGGAAACCATCGAAGCCGGAAAAGATTCTGAGGCGGTGGGGAACAAAATCCGGGTTAAGGTGGTAAAAAACAAAGTTGCGCCTCCTTTCAGAAAGGCCGAACTGGAAATTATTTTTGGCAAAGGAGTGTCGGCCATCGGTAGTCTTTTGGATGCGGCGGTAAAATACGAAATCATTGATAAAAAGGGTGCCTGGTATGCCTACGGAGAAGAAAAAATTGGTCAGGGCAGGGATAATGCAAAAAAATATTTGGAGGATAATGCTGACTTTGCAGTAGATATTGAAGCAAAACTCCGAAAAATCATGTTCCCGGATCGTACTTTTAATACAACAGTCCCTGTTCCGGCGACTGTTGTTTCAGAAAAAAAAGACGATCATACGGATGAAGCCCCGGTTCAACGCAGCCCCGGACGGCCTCCTAAAAACCAGGAAAAATCAATGGAAATCGGGAGTGATCTTATTTAGGTATTATTGGTGAAAGTCAGGAGATTACCTGAATCGGCTTCCAGCCCGCACGAAAAAATTGAAGTATTGTGTGTTCTGGGGCTTGGTTCAAACCGACCATATAAGGGTCTTTCCTGTGCGGATATTATTATTACAGCCGCAGGGGATTTGCGGAAGATTCTGTCAAAACTCCGTCTCTCGCCCCTCTATAAAACAGTGCCTCTTTATGTGGAAGATCAGGAGCCGTTTATCAATGCCGTCGCTGCCGGTTTTTTTTGTATAGACAAAATAGCGCCAAATACCGGTATTGCAGAGGCCGCCCGTTCAATGTTAAAGATAATTCAAAATCTGGAGGCATTTTACGGCAGGGATCGTTCACTTGAGCGTCGGCGGGGGGAACGCAGCCTGGACATAGACATTTTGCTTTTCGGCGATCTGGTTTTGGCAGAGGATGATTTAACAGTGCCTCATCCTGGATTAAAAGAACGGGCCTTTGCTCTCCGGCCGCTGCTGGATCTGCTGCCGGAAACACAGGAACCGGCGACAGGCAAAAAGTACCGTGGAATCCTTGATGCACTTCCGTTCCAGGAAATTGTGCCTCTTCCAGAGCTTTGTTAGTGTCTTTCAAACTTTTCGGACAACTGCGTTTTTAGAAGTTCTCTATTTTCTTTTCGTAATCTACAACCAAACAACGTTTTCCCTTTTGGATAATGGTGTGGCCTTCCTTTTCCAGACGGACTTTCTGTCTCTCAATACCGCCGGGGTATTTTTCGTTTAATTGGCCGTCTTTCTTCAAGGTTCTCCAATAGGGGGTTTCATTTTTGCCGCCCCGTTCTTCGCTGGCCGCGGCGGCAATGTTTACAAACATCCCCGCAGTCATGGGGCAGGCGCAGTCTGCTTTGTATTTTCTTGCCATATAAGTCATCATCCGGTCAATGGTGCTAAGTCTGCCTTTGGAAACCTTTTTCATCAGACTGTCATACTCCCGGGCCGGAACAATAGCCATGGTTTCGGCTTTGTATCGTTCAATCAGACGGGGACTGGTAAGGGTAACAACCTTGGGCAAGTCCCCGGAAAAGGCAAGTTTTTCATTAAAAGATTTTTTTATCATGTACAAACCGCCCCCTGGCGGTGCCTAATAACAGTTTCCTTGCACTCGCGGCCCAGAGGGACGCATGTACAAGCTGCCTCCTTTTTTATTTGAAGTACCGTTATACTTTGAAGTATAATCTATTATCTAAATAACAGGGGGATATGGATGGGAACTGTGTACGCTGAACTAACGCTGAGAAACGAAGGGGACGTTAGAGAAGCAGCCAGGGGGATTATTAAATCAGAAGTAATCCGTTTCACAACTGTAAAGGCCATTGTAGATACCGGAGCGTATTCGATCATGATTGATAAAGAGACAATGGATAAATTGGGTCTTGAGGCTGTGGGCGAGCAGAAAATACGAATCGCAAACGGAGAACGGTTGACATGCCCGGTAACCGAAGCAGTGGAAATCAATTGGAAAGATCGCCAGTCGGTCATGCGCGCCATAGCTGTGCCTGGTCTGCCCCAGACCTTATTGGGGCTTCTTCCCCTGGAAGAAATGGACCTTGTTGTCCATCCCAGCAGGCACGAGCTGGTGGGTGTCCACGGTGATACAATTGAATATATGGCCTATTGAAGCAAAAGCGATCTCCTTTAAAGCCGGTAAGACTTGGCTCTGGCCCTCCGCCGACACCCG
>JAIRRF010000239.1 GCA_031256115.1 Treponema sp. | reverse complement strand
AACAAGAAAAAACTGCCAGTGCAAGATCAGCCTTTGATGATCTTTTTAAATGAAGCATGAAGCAGAGCGGCAATACTGTCTTGAAAGCTCTTGTCTTGCGGGGTTCCCGAAACCTTTTTACTGTAGTAGCCGGAGAATCAGCAGCAGTTCTTGAATGCCGGATCAAGGGCAAAATCCTAAAGGGCCTGGAAAATTATTACAATCCCCTGGCCCCTGGAGACCGGGTAAGTATTGAGCCAGATCCTCTCCACCCCGGTACAGCCCTAATTACCGCAGCAGAAGAACGATGTAACAGCCTGACCCGGTTTAATCAAAAGGGGCAAAAGTCCCAGATATTGGCGGCTAATATCGATTTGGCCTTTTGCATGACCAGCCCTCTTTCACCTCCATTTCGTCCCCGTTTTCTGGACAGAGTTTTGGTCCAGGCGGAAATTTCCCGTATTACCCCGGTAATTCTTTGCAACAAGTGGGATTTGTTTGACGGAGAACCTGATACGGAAGAACGGCTTTCCGATTACCGGCGCATCGGCTATCAAGTAATATGTATTTCCGCTAAAACCGGTTTTGGCATGGAAAAATTAACTTCTATTCTTGACGGAAAAACTTCCGCCCTTCTGGGGCAGTCCGGTGTGGGAAAAACAAGCCTGGTCAATGCCCTTTCTCCGGGACTTGGCATGAAAACCGGAACCGTCAACGAAAAGTATAACCGGGGGAACCATACAACCGCCCTGTCCGTAATGTTAAAACTGCCGGGTTTTAACAAAACCACTTTCCTTATTGATATGCCGGGGATCAGGCGTATGGTTCCGGACGGCATCAAGACGGAAGACCTAATCCTCTATATGAAAGAATTTTCCGGGTTTGCAGGAAAATGTACCTTCGGCCTTTCCTGTTCCCACCGCAGCGAACCGGGCTGTACTGTCCGGGAAGCTGTAAATAAAGGGTTTATTCACCCGGATCGCTACGAAAGCTATTTACGAATTGGAGATGAACTTGCCGCACTCTGACAATTTGCCTTGCCAGATAAAGTCGTCAGGCCGATTGGAAAAAACCATTGCCCTGCTGGAGTTTGACCGCATAAGGGAAGCCGCTTCTTCCCGCGCTCTAAGTACGGAGGCGGCAAAACTTATCCGTGAAGAAATACTCCTGCTTGATCCCGAAGAAATAAGGGCAAGAAAAAACTTTGTTTCTTCATTCTGTGAATTGATTATAAATTCCAACAATGAAATTCGGCAGGTTTGGAAGGAGCTTCCCGAAATAGGTTTTTTATTGCCCCGTTTAACAGTGGATGGCAGCATCCTGGATATCGACGAAGCGCTGGCCCTGGGACTTTTTCTGGAACGAGGCAGGGAATTACAGGGATTTGTTTTAAATGGATCCTCACTAACAGAAACTCCACTGCGGACTTTGGCGGAATCAGTGCCGGACTGTTCCACCCTGGCAAGGGAGATATTCAGGATCATCGACAGGGACGGTACGGTGAAGGATCTGCCGGAAATAAAAAGAATCCGGTCCCGGATACTGAACTTAAGCAAAGAGCTTGAACAGATTGCAGGGCATTATTGCGCCAATGAAAACACCCGTCGTATGCTCCAGTCAGATGTTCCGTCCCAACGGGACGGAAGGTTGGTGCTGGCAGTTAAGGCCAATTTCCGGAGCCGGATCAAAGGTATTGTTCACGAAGTATCCGCCACGGGCCAGACAGTTTTTATGGAACCGGAAGAATCGGTAGAAAAGAACAACCAAATTTGCGTTGAACAGGCAAATCTGGGAATGGAAATCCGCCGCCTTTTATTAAAATTAAGCGGTTCCCTTGCAAAACACCATGACAAGCTGGATCAATTTCATCGTGTTATTGTTTACCTGGAAAGCCTTAGGGCCAGGGCGCAATATTCATTGGAACTCTCTCCGCTGAACTCAGGTGTTTGCTTTGCCAGGGAACCAAGCCCGACCATTCACGAGCGATCAGGTCCTGCACTTGTACTAAAACAGGCACGCCACCCATTAATAGCAGCAGGAACCGGCACATTTACATCAGGTAAAGCAGCGGTACCTATCGATTTATTGCTGGACCCCGGCACAAAGATGGTGATTGTTACCGGCCCCAATACGGGGGGCAAAACCGTTGCTTTAAAAACTATTGGGCTTTTTGCCTTGATGAACCAGGCAGGTTTTGCCCTTCCGGCGGCAGAAGCAGTGCTTCCTTTTTTTAACGGAATTTTTGCGGACATTGGAGATGAACAATCCCTAAGCCAGTCCCTTTCTACTTTTTCTGCCCACATGACCAACATTGCCATGATTATTGAAAAAGCAACAGAACATTCCCTGGTACTCCTGGACGAACTTGGAGCGGGAACCGATCCGGAAGAGGGCAGTGCCATTGCCATGGCTATTCTTGATCACTTTATTGAAACAAAAAGTACCGTTGTGCTGACAACTCACCATGGGATGTTAAAAAATTACGGCTACAGCCGCGAAGGGGTAGAAAATGCATCGGTTGATTTTGACAGCCATACTTTGTCGCCCACCTACCGGATTATCATGGGGATCCCCGGCGAAAGCAGGGCCCTGGATATAGCCGCCAGAAACGGCTTTCCTCCGGCATTGGTTCAAAAGGCCCGGAGCTATTTGAACGAGGAACGATCAGATGTTTCCGCTCTGATTGCAGGACTTAAGGAAAAACACCGGGAACTGGACAAGGTATCGTTCTCTGCAAAGAAAGAGGAAGAACGGCTGCGGGAGGATCGCCGCAAGACGGATTTAAAGGCCCTGTCTCTTCGTCAAAAAGAACAACATTTAAAACAGGAAGGGGCGGCGGAATTTCGGCGTTTCCTTGCCGAAAGCAGAAAAAATCTGGAAAATCTTGTCAGAGAAATCCGGGAGGGAGAATTAAGCAGGGAGAAAACCCTGAAAGTAAAGGATTTTATCCGGGTGTTGGAAGAAAAATCCGCCGCCATAAGCACAATTCTTGAGGTGGAAAATGAAACATTAAATGGACAATCCTGGCAGGTGATGCCCGGTGCCGAAGTACTGGCCGGTCCTTCCAAAAGCCGCGGGCGGGTAATCCGCAGGGACCAAAAAAAACCGGCCAAAAATATTGCCGGCAAAACAGAATCATTTTGGATCGTAGAAACCGGTTCGCTCCGGATAAGTTTTCCGGAACGGGAATTGTCTCCCCCGGATTCCGGCCAAAACAACACACAAAAAGCCGGCGCAGATTCTGTTGGCTGGGCGGCAGAGCTTGTTCCGGAAAAAACAAATGCCATGCTGGAAATCAATCTATTGGGAATGAGATTTGAAGAAGCCATGGAAACCCTGCGCCGACAAATCGATGCAGCAGTCCTGGCAGGTTTACAGGAATTTTCAGTGGTTCACGGCAAAGGAGACGGCATCTTACAGAAGGGAGTACATGATTATTTAACAAGGGATCCAGCCGTGGCGGAATATCATTTTTCCCGGCCAGAGCTTGGAGGAACCGGCAGAACAGAAGTTGTATTACATATATAAAAAATACAGTATACTTTCTGTTACGGAGCGGTGTCCGAGTGGTTGAAGGAGGCGGTCTTGAAAACCGTTGAGCCGCAGGGTTCCGGGGGTTCGAATCCCCCCTGCTCCGTTGCCAAAAATCCTAAAGGATTTAAAAAACCGGCTAAATACCCGGTTTTATTAAATTTATGTCCGTATTTTCTGGAGCGGTGTCCGAGTGGTTGAAGGAGGCGGTTTCGAAAACCGTTGAGCCGCAAGGTTCCGGGGGTTCGAATCCCCCCTGCTCCGTTGCCAAAAATCCT
>JAIRRF010000153.1 GCA_031256115.1 Treponema sp. | reverse complement strand
CTGTAGCAGTCATACATTAACTGTACTAATGCCGACGAAGGGACATCCAGGTGTTCCGGAGTATGTAAGATATGCATCTGGAAAAGTTGGATGTCTGCATTTTAAGCATATTCAGAGTGTATTTACCTCGAAGGGGGCATATTGCCTTGCACTCGCGGACCGAAGGTCGAGATGCCCCTTTGCCAGTATTAATATGATTATGATATGATTTACCTGGAGGAACCATGGCCTTTAATTTGAATTGTTACCCCATAAGCTACCGGGCAAAATATACGGCAGACGGAAAATGGGCGGAAGAATTTCTGGAAAAACCGCATAAAACCCCCGAGGAGGAAGCAAGACTTTCCCCGGCGGAAGCCGAGGAACTGGCAAATTCACGGAATTATTACGGCGATATGCCCCTGGTAAATTATACGACCCAATACGGCCTGGGTTGTTTTGAGGGACTCAAAGCCCTGCCCCAAATGAACGGCAGCTATGCCATTTTCCGTCCTTCCGAAAATGCCAAACGGTTTTACGATTCCATGCAGGGTCTTTATATGCCTCCCTTTCCCCAGGAAACATTTCTAAAGGCGCTGAAGGAAATGACCAGACGGAATATTGAACTAGGCTTTTGTCCTGTTTATAAAGCCGAATGGGAAAAGGATTCATTTAGCGGCGCCGATTCCATATATTTACGGCCCTTTAGTTACAGTGAAGGGGGAATTGGGGTAAACATTTCCCGGATGCCCTGGGTAGTAATGGCCGCTACTCCGGTAAGCGCCTACTTTAGCGCCGGTACGTCTGACGCCATAGTAACCGAAAGGATCAGGGCAACCTCCGGGGGCACCGGCATGATTAAGGCAAATTCCAACTATGTGATCTCCGTCTTGGCCAGGCACGAAGCGGCGGAACAGGGTTATATGGAAAGTATATTCCTTGATGCAGAGAAGCGCCGCTATGTCGAAGAAGGATCGTCCAGTAATATCTTCTTTTACCTTAAATCGGGTGAGCTTGTTACTCCTGAATTGGGAGATACCATACTTCCGGGAATCACCCGCCTAAGTCTGATTGAGCTTGCCCGGGACAGGGGAGTAAAAGTTACGGAACGGAAAATTGCCATTGAAGAAGCGTTTTCGGATGCAAAGGAATGTTTTGTCTGCGGTACTGCCGCGGGGGCAACCCCTCTTTCATCAATAACCTGGAACGGTAAAAAAGTTTCCTTTAACTATCCCGGCGAATTGGCAACAGAGCTGCAGAAGATCCTGAAAGGCATACAATACGGCGTATTGCCGGATGATAAAGGATGGCTCTTACCTGTTGTCTAGGAGTTTGTCGGGCTTAGCCCATTTTTATAAAAGAAAACATGAAAAGACACGGTTTTTTCATGTTTTCTACCCTGCAAACTCCAAAAGGAGCCCCAAAATCGCAGAATATTGTCTGACCACTAAGTGGTCAGACAATATTCTGCAAGTCCGACAGGCTCCTGAGCACCGGCGAAAACTTAATAAAAAATTTTCCGCCGTATTAAGTTTTGCGGTTTTTTGTATCCTTTGGATTCCGGCTCTCTATTCACAGGAATCCGAATCTTTACCCCTGGATATAATCATTTCAGATACTATTACTTCGGATATTATCACTTTAATAGAAGTGATTGGTTTGAAGCGTACAAAACCCCACATTGCCCGCTATCCGCTGGAACAATTCCTGGGCAGGGAAGGAAAATCCCTGGACAAAAACGAGGTACTGGCAGTAGTTAAAGACACGGGTGTCCTGGAACCGGTTGAAGTAGAATTGATCGAAGAAGAAGAGGGGCTTATTCTCTGCGTAACGGTAGAAGAAAAGTGGGCGATTTTTCCAATCCCCCTGGTTATTGGAGGTTCCGGCGGAACCAATTTCGGTATTTTCTTTGCGGATACCAATGCATTCGGCCTTCGGGATCAGGCCGCCCTGGGAGGCATGTACGGATCTTCAGGAATTTTTGCCATGGCTGTATACCGGCACACACCGGCCCGCCGGAGGCTGCCTGGCTGGAACAGTTTTTTCATGTATGGCCGCCGGGAACAGGAAGATCTTGACCGGGACGAAAGAATACACCGGCTCTATACCATTGACCAGCTTCGTCTTTCATTAGGTTTGTTTTATCCTTTTTCAGGCCATATAACCGGTTCCGCCGCTTTTTCCTTTACCGATATTTCCCCGAAAGAAAACCCAAAAAAAAATATTGATGCCATTAACACTCCGGAAAACGGAGTCAGGATCCTGGGTTTTACGCCGGGTCTCTCCCTGCGTTATAGCAGTTGGGACGGCTTTCTGCTATCTCAAAAGAGCCTTTCTTTGGACTATAGTTACAATGCTGCCCTGGTAGAATTTGCTCCGTCTTTCCATCAGGTAGATTTCCGGGGTATTTACGAACAATCCCTTGTTCCGGGTCTCCGTTTTATTTTGCGGAGCGGGGCCGTTGTAAAATCCGGCTTTTCCGGCGGGCCGATGGATTCTTTTTTTGAGGAGGGTCCCCAAAAAGCCCAGGTAGATATTCTGCCCCGTAAATTTTCGGCCCTGCACTATGCGGGCTTTTCCACAGGTTTTGAAAAGAGCCTATTTAACGTCAAATGGGGTACCTTTTCCGTTTTAGGTTCCTGGCAGTGCGTTTTTTCCCGGGGTCCCATCTCCGGTGATGAATTCGATCAGGGCCCTTCCGGGGGCTTTCGTTTTTACCTCCGCCGCCTTGCCCTGCCTGCCCTGGGGGCAAATCTGGCCTATAACATGTATTCGGGCCTGTATCAGTTTGTCTTTAGCCTGGGTATGGAGTTTTAAATCAGGCAATTAATAGGTATAGTTATATTTTGGGCTGTCAAAAGCCCGGAACTGTTTATGACGATAATATTAATAAATAGGGGCAATTATAGTCAATTAATTTAATTAATTGACTATTTCCGATTGTAATTGTTTATTGTACAAGGAATTATATAATTCCCTGTACAATAAACTAAATTAAAGGTGTATATTGTGAAAAAAGTTTTCATTGTGGATGATAACAGCATAAATCTTTTAACGGCTGAGGAAACCTTATCGGATCAGTATGAGGTATACACCTTGAAATCCGCTGAGTTCATGTTTGAGTATTTGGAGAGTGTTTTACCTGACCTGATATTGCTGGACATACAGATGCCGGACATTGACGGATTTGAAGCATTGAAGCGCCTGAAGAACAATGAGCGGTATACGGAAATCCCTGTTATATTTCTGACAAGTAAAAGCGACCCCGCCACGGAGGCCCTGGGTTTTGAAATGGGAGTAATAGATTTTATTTCAAAGCCGTTTTCCGCGCCGGTTCTTCTTAACCGGATAAAGTCACATTTGCATATTGAGAGTATAATCAGGCAGCGAACCAACAAGCTTATTAAACTGCAAAACAGTCTGGTATCTGTGCTGGCTAACATGATAGAAAACCGTGATAAACTGACAGGACGGCACATTGAACGTACTACGGAATACATGAAAATATTGCTGAATGCCATGATGGAACGCGGCATATACATCGACGAAATTAACAAATGGAATTTGGACACTGTTATTTCCCCGCCGGGTCTCCAGGATGAGAACGAAATAGTAACTTTAAAAGAGAAAGATCCCGATAGTTTTGAAGTTGCCGTTTTATCGTCGCGTTTGCATGATATAGGTAAAATCGCCATTACCGATATTATTCTGAATAAACCGGGAAGCCTGACTGCCGATGAATATGAAACAATGAAAACTCACGCTTTGGAGGGGGAAAGGATTATAGACGGCATAATAGCCGAATCCGGAGACGGAATATTTCTGCAAAATGCTAAATTGTTTGCAGGTAGCCACCATGAGCGGTGGGACGGTACGGGTTATCCCCGGGGGCTGTCCGGCTCGGATATTCCGTTACAGGGACGCATCATGGCGATAGTCGATGTGTACGATGCGCTCATATCGGACCGCTCTTACAAAAAAGCGTTCATGCATGAGAAAGCGGTGGAAATAATCAAAGAGGGAAGGGAGAGTAACTTTGACCCGCAGATCGTCGATGTGTTTCTGGAAATTCAGAATAAAATTTCAAAGGTGGGGTTATGACAGCAACAAAAAACGGATAAAAAGCTGTTACGGCACGCTTTCCGTACC
>JAIRRF010000146.1 GCA_031256115.1 Treponema sp. | reverse complement strand
GTGGGTACCCGGAAGCTCATGCCGGTCAGCTTGCCCTTGGTGGAGGGAAGTACCTCGCCCACAGCCTTGGCCGCGCCGGTGGTGGAGGGGATAACATTGACGGCGGCAGCCCTTCCGCCCCGCCAGTCCTTTTTGGACGGCCCGTCAACGGTTTTCTGTGTGGCCGTGTAGGAATGGATGGTGGTCATCAGGCCGGTTTCGATACCAAAACCTTCCTTGATTATTACATGAACCAGCGGAGCCAGACAATTGGTGGTGCAGCTTGCATTGGAAACAACGTGGTCGCTGGCCGGATCGTACTTCTCGTGGTTGACGCCCATCACAAAGGTGTTTATCTTCTTGTCCTTGCCTTTGGCCGGCGCGGAAATAATGACCTTTTTGGCGCCTGCATCCAGATGCCCGTAGGCCTTGTCATCCACAAAGAGGCCGGTGCATTCGATAACATATTCTACCCCCAGCTTGCTCCAGGGCAGGTCTTTTAATTCTCTTTGGGCCATTACACATTGGACTTCATGGCCATTTACCACCAGGATATCGTCTTCCGCGGCCTCTGCGCTCTTTTTTGTGGAAATATCGGCCTTCATCCTGCCCTGGGTCGAATCATACTTAAGCTGATAGGCAAAATATTTCGCATCGGTGACAATATCGGTCACCGCCACCACGTCAATTTTATCCTTTCCCAGTAAATTTTGACCTACCAGGGACTGAAATACCAGACGGCCGATCCGGCCAAAACCATTAATAGCAACTTTCATAAGAAAAACCCCCGTATTTGTATTTTTATCCATATTATAGGAATATTTTAAAATATGCAAGTAAAATTATGCCTGTAGGGGTTTAGTTCCCCGCTCAGTCCATGCCGGTCGTGTCTTTTCCTAACGGACGCTTTTTGGCGTCACTTTTATTTACGCACGCCGAAATGTACTGATCAGGGAACTCAACCCCCACCGCCACAAGAATGGTATCTTCCGTATTAATGCTGGTTAATGGGAGGGTGCTGTTTTCCCCGCGATCACGGGCTGATACGTCCCGCGATCACGGGCTGGTACGTCCCGCGATCACGGGCTGGTACGTCCCGCGATCACGGGCTGATACGTCCTGCGATCACGGGCTGATACGTCCTGCGATCACGGGCAAATGCCAGAACCATTTACGGAAATGAATGAGAGTTTGTCCAAATTTCGGGGGTTTATACAAGCACTATCAATCCTTTTGACTTATAGTATACTGAACAGGAGGGTAAATAGGTGCCTGCAACTGAAAACGCTGAAGTGCTGACTTTTGAAAAAGTCTGGACCATGTTCCAGGAAACAGACCGGAAGTTCCAGGAAACAGACCGGAGGATGAAAGAAACAGACAAAAGAATCGGTGAACTGGGTAATCGCTTTGGCGAACTGGCGGAACATCTGGTTGCTCCAAGCATTAAGGAAAAGTTTAAGGACCTGGGTTTTACTTTTGAACAGATTTCCCAAAACCATGAGATTAACGATCCCTTGGGAAAAAGTAATACAGAGGTAGATCTGCTGCTGGAAAACGGCGAAATCGTTATGGTAGTAGAGGTAAAAGCAAAACCTGCACAAAGAGATGTGAAAGAACATATAAAACGGATAGAGATTCTGCGGCGGCGGGCGGATGCCCGCCATGATAAGCGCAGGTTTCAGGGGGCTATTGCCGGGGCAATAATGGCAAATGCTGTCCGGGATAATATCCGTAAAACAGGTTTTTTTGTTATTGAACAGACCGGAGATACGGTAAAGATTAGTAATCCGGAAGGTTTTAAACCCAGAGAATGGTAATATCATACACGCAGGAAAGGATATTTCCCGCTGTACGGCTGCTGATGTTAAGACCGGCGGTAATATGTTGTCGACATGGTAGACAAAAGGTAAGAAATTACTTGACATATTTTAATAAAGCGAATAGATTGTATTTCTAGTTTAAAATTGGTGTAGAATGAAATGAAAGCGGTTTCATAAAACAGGAGCGGTATGAGTAAAGAATTACTGCGAACTGAGCATATCAAGAAGTCTTTTTCCGGTGTCATGGCCCTGCAAGACGTACAGTTTGATTTACAAGAGGGGGAGGTCCATGCCTTATTAGGGGAAAATGGCGCAGGTAAATCCACCCTGATGAAGATTATCTCCGGGGTCTATACCAGGGATTCGGGGGATCTTTATATTGGCGGAAAAAAAATCACCCACGACTTAAGCCCCATTTCTGCCCAGCACATGGGGATCGGCATTATCCACCAGGAATTAAACCTGTGCCCCCACCTGACGGTGGCGGAAAATATCTTTCTTAACCGGGAATTTACCAATACTGCAGGGGTTCTTAATAAAAAGAAACAAAATGAAGAAGCCAGGCAATATCTGAACCAGTTAAACCTGAACATCGATCCTGCCACACCGACAAATAAATTGCCCATTTCCAAACAGCAAATGGTAGAAATCTGCAAAACCCTATCCTTGAATGCCAATATTGTCATCATGGACGAGCCCACCTCGGCTTTAACAGAAAAGGAAATAGAGGACCTTTTTACGGTAATCGCCCTGTTAAAACAAAAAGGCAAGGGTATTGTTTACATTTCCCACAGATTGGAAGAACTTTCCCGCATTGTAGACCGGGTTACGATCCTAAGAGACGGAAAATATGTAAAAACCCTTAATTTTGCAGATACCAATCTGCCGGAAATTATCAGCCTCATGGTGGGCCGGGCTTTAACGGAAAAATTCCCCCGCATCGAAAGCCCCCGGGGAGAAAAGGTACTGGAAGTAAAAAACCTTAATTCCAACTACGGAGTGGGAGTCAAGGATGTGTCCTTTGATCTGTATAAGGGAGAAATTCTGGCCTTTGCGGGGCTTTTGGGTGCGGGCCGGACCGAGACGGTCCGGGCTATTTCCGGAGCAGATAAGGCGAGCTCCGGTGAAGTGGTCCTGGACGGAAAACCGGTAAAAATTAAATCCCCCAAGGACTCCATTGCCAAGGGGCTTTTCTGCGCCCCGGAGGACCGTAAACGGGACGGTCTTTGTATCAGGATGACCCTGGCGGAAAATATTACCCTTCCCAGTCTGGATGTTATTTCCAAATTTGGGGTGATTATTAAACAAGTGGAAGCTGAAAAAACCAAACAAATGGTAAGCAACCTACGGATCAAAACCCCCAGCATAGCCCAGTATGTGCGGAACCTTTCCGGGGGCAACCAGCAAAAAGTGGTGGTAGGCAAATGGCTTATGCGGAACGCCCAGCTGGTCATTTTTGACGAGCCAACCAGGGGTATAGATGTGGCCGCTAAAATCGAAATATACAATATAATTAATGATTTAAAAAAGAACGGTATCGGGGTCATGTTTATTTCGTCTGAACTGCCGGAGGTACTGGGTATGTCGGATCGTATTATTGTTATGTGCAACGGAAGGATTACCAAAGAACTTATTACCAAGGATACTAATCAGGAAGAAATATTGCACTATGCGACACAGTATTAACAATGGAGGTTATTGATGCCCGGTATTAATTTGCCCAAGTTGAATCTTTCAAGAGCTCAGCAGCAGACCCTGTCCTGCCTTATGGGGCTGCTGTTGTTAAGCCTTTTCTTTACCATTTCTTCAAAGTACTTCCTTAATGTTGATAACCTCTTTACCGTGGCCCAACAGACTACGGTCATTGCCATTATCGCCATAGGACAGACCTATGTCATGATCACCGGCGGTATCGATCTTTCCATTGGTTCCAACATAGCCCTCTGCGCCATGGTGGCAGGAATGATAATGCCCCATGATGAGTTTGTAGGAATTCAACCGAATCTTCCTGTTATTTTGGCCATTTTTATGGGACTCTTGGCCGGTGTAGCATCCGGGGCAGCCAATGGAGCCATGGTAGCCTTTGGAAGGATTCCCCCCTTTATTGCAACCCTAGGCACCATGACCATAGCACGGGGCCTGGCCCTGGCTATGACCCAGGGCTACCCCATAACGGGAGTACCGGAGTCTTTTACCAATATTGGAACGGGTTATAATTTTGGTCTTGGGAATGTATATGATCCCGATTTAGGAATTCATATAGTGCCGGAGGGGATACCAAAGATTCCCAATATTGTGGTTTTCATGGTAATAGCCGTTTTTGTCTTTAGTTTTATACTTCAAAAGACCAAGTGGGGCCGTCATGTTTATGCCATAGGCAGTAACTTTGAAGCGGCCCGGCTTTCCGGGGTAAACACCAAAAAAACTATTATGATGGTTTATATGTTTTCCGGTTTCCTTGCAGCCCTGGCAGGAATATTATTGGCAGCCAGGGTTTATTCCGCCGCTCCTACTGCGGGGGACGGTTATGAACTGGATGCGGTGGCATCCTCGGTTATAGGCGGTGTCAGCACCATGGGCGGCGAGGGTACAGGTATTGGTACTTTTATTGGCGCCTTTATTATTGGCATTCTGCGTAACGGTTTAAACCTTATGGGTATTAATCCTTTTGTACAGAGAATCGTTATAGGGCTCGTTATTGTGGGTTCAGTATTCCTGGACCGGGTCCGGAACCGGGAAAAGGTTTAAGGCATTTTTGGCGTCCGTTGAGTCGCCTTAAATATTATTAACAGGAGAGAAAAGATGAAGAAAAGAATCGTATTTGCAGCCCTCTTGATCATGATGATCATGGCTGTACCGGTGTTTGCCCAGCCGACAACAAAATTACGCGGTGATGGTAGTGTTGTCAGGGTAATGTTTATCGCCATGGACGCCCAGGATCAACACTGGCTTAAACTGAACCAGGGCGCCCAGGCAGCGGCGGCCAAGGCCAAGATCTTCTATACCATGCAGGCTCCCTTTAACAAGGTTGACACCGCCCAGCAGATGAACATCATGGAAAACGCCATTACCGCCCAGTATGACGTTATCATGGTTGCGCCCCAGCTTGCTACTTCTTTGATTGCGTCCATCAACAAAGCCCGGGCCGCCGGTATCAAGGTAATTATTTTGGATTCCCCCCTTCCGGCGGGTTCCAACTATGATGCCTTTATTGGTACTGATAACGGTGCAGCAGCCCGTACTGCGGCGGACACCCTGGCCAAGGCCATCGGCGGAAAGGGCAAAATAGCCATCGTTAACGCCCAGGCCGGCGCCGGCACCACCATGATCCGGGAAAATGAATTTAAAGCCCGGATAGCCGCCAGCTATCCCAACATTCAGATAGTGGGCACCCAGTATTCCGACGGTATAAAGGAAAGGGCCATGAACCAGGCCACCGACTTTATGCGGGCCCACCCCGATCTGGCCGGTTTCTATGGTTGTAATGAACAATCCACCACCGGTATTGCCGCTGCGGTAAAACAATCCGGCAGGAAGGTCGTAATTGTAGGCTGGGACTTAAGCTCCGAAGCCAAAACTTTGATTTTGGATGGAACAATCTTTGCCGTTATAGTTCAAATGCCTTCCGCCATGGGCAGTAAAGGTATCGATGCTGCCTTAGCACTACTCTCCGGCAAAACTGTTAAGAGGGACGATGATTCCGGCTGTGTAGTTGGAACCAGAGCCAATGTAGCAAAACTTTAAAACTGTAACATTTAGATTGATTGCTTGAGAAAGGGCTGCCTCGTACTTTTGTACAGGCAGCTTTTTTTTTAATAATTGTTTAGTTCCATTCTTTGTTCATTAAAGCGCCATGAATATCCGTGCCTATATATATTATCGGGCCTGCTAAAAAA
>JAIRRF010000318.1 GCA_031256115.1 Treponema sp. | reverse complement strand
CCAGGGTAAGATTTAACGTGAGGCAATGCGGTATATTGCTATCTTAGAAAAAATGACATAAACTGTTTGTTAAGTAGTACATAATGGAAAAATTGATTGCATATTGCGGCTTAAACTGTGTTGAATGTGACGCTTATATAGCTACTCAAAACAATGATCAGGCGCTTAGGGAAAAAACTGCCGCCGAATGGTCAAAAGCTCACAATTTTGCTTTTACGCCTGAAATGATAAATTGTACATCTTGCCGGGGGAATGGAATAAAAATAGGACATTGTACTGAATGTGAGATACGAAATTGCGCTTCCGGTAAAAATGTTGTAAATTGCGGCGCCTGCGGCGATTTTAAAACATGCAAAACCATCAATGATTTTCTGGCGCAGGTTCCCGCTGCAATGGGTAATCTTGTGCAAAACTAAAGTAAGGGTATATATTCTGCCATGAAGAAATTGCCGGTGCTGGTTTTTATTGCTCTTTTTGCTCTTTCTGGCGCCCTTTATGGCGAAACCTTTACCTTTAAGGCAAACCATATGAGCGGAAGCCGTGCTTCCGGCAGAGAAATACTTGTTCTTACGGGAAACGCCGAAGTTTATTCCGATTCCATACGTCTTAGGGCGGAAAGAATAGAAATTCAGGGTAAAGATAATGAATTTATCGACTGTTCCGGAAATGTTTGGGGTTTCGAGGAAAAAAAGAATATCATTTTTCAAAGCGACAGGCTGCGTTATGATCGTACCCTAAAAATAGCCCGCCTGGAAGGAAACGCTACCCTGGAAGACAGGCAGAATCAGGTTGTGGTCAGGGGTCGTTTTATTGAATACAACGACAAGACAGAAGTAGGGGTTTTTCAGGTTGCCGTGCGGCTTTTTAAGGATAACATTGTATGCCGTTCTGAATATGCCATATACCACAGGGGAGAAAAATTGCTGGATCTTTCGGGTTTTCCGGTGGTGTATAAAAAGAACGATGAATTTCGTGCCGCCCGGATCCGTGTTGATCTGGATACGGAAGATGTAATCATGGAAGGGGATGTTTCCGGTTCTATAAAAAGCAGTGAATAATGGCTCGATTGACCGTATCAAATTTGCGTAAAACCTTCGGGCGCAGGGAAGTAGTCCGGGGAATTAATTTTTACATGCAAAACGGGGAAGTGGCAGGCCTTTTGGGGCCTAACGGCGCCGGGAAAACAACTACATTTTATATTATTGTCGGTTTCCTCCGTCCTACTTCGGGCCGGGTACATCTAAATACCATTAATATAACCCGTAAACCCATGTACCAGCGGGCACGACTGGGCATCACTTATCTTCCCCAGGAAGCTTCGATATTTCGAAAATTAACGGTAGAAAAGAATATTTGGGCCATTTTGGAAACCAGACATGATTTGGACAGGGCCGCCAAAGAAGAACGGCTGGAACAGCTCCTGGGAGAATTCGGCATAGATAAAATACGCAAACAGTATGGTTATACCCTTTCCGGCGGTGAACGCCGGCGTACCGAAATTGCCCGGGCTCTGGCTACACAGCCAAAATTCCTTTTGTTGGATGAACCCTTTGCGGGAATCGATCCAAAAACGGTTTTTGAGCTTAAGGAAATTATTCGCCGTTTGGCCGCCCAGGGAATCGGCATTTTAATTACCGATCATAATGTCCGGGATACCCTGGAGATTACCACCACAGCGTTTATTATTAATGATGGGAGAATAGTTGCCAGCGGCAGCAAGGATCATATCCTTGAAAACGAAATGGTCCGGGAAGTGTACCTGGGCAGTGAATTCAAAATGTAAGGGCTGGACGGAAAGTACTAACTTTCCCGGGCAGTCCCTCCTATGGTCGCTTGTAGCCGGTTACTTCGGAAAATTCCTTCATCACTGTGTCCTGAATTTTTTTCAGGAGCTCCGGGGCTTTTCCCCCGACAGGTTTTCCGTCAATTGCATCTACAGCAAGGCCGAAGGTGCTGGTACTGGAAATAAGTACTTCGTCGGCATCGAATAATTCTGTCAGGGTAAATGGCCGTTCTTCCACGGGAATTCCCAGCCTGTCGCAGGCATAGGCAAGACGGCTGCGGGCAATGCCCCGGAGTATTAAATTATTGGCCGGGTGGGTAATAAATGTTCCGCCTTTTATAATATGGACATTGCTATGGGCGCATTCGGTTACAATTTCACCCCGGTGGAATACCGCTTCCTTGCAATTTGCCTACAGTGCCCGCTGGGATGCAATAACATTGGGGATTAGGTTTATTGTTTTTATGTTACAATGGAGAAAGCGGGTGTCTTCTATGGTGATAAGCTGCACTTTTTTAGACAGATCGGCGATAACAACGGGTTTTATCATGATCATAAGATTGGAGGGGCCCGAAGGGAATGCATGGTTTCTCCGGCCTGTCCCCCTGGTTGCCTGCCAATAAACGAGAAATTCTCCTTTATCCACCTTGCCCATCATTTCGTTAAGGATTTTTTTTAGTTCTTCTTTGGTATAAGAAAGATTAATTTCCAGCAGTTCGGCGCTGGTAAAAAACCGGTCCACATGTTCATCCAGGGTAAAAATAATTCCGTTAAAGGCACAGGCTGCATCGTATATACCGTCTCCCAAATAGCATCCCCGGTCATTCATAGGTACGGTCCTCTCGTCCAGGGGTCCCCATTGTC
>JAIRRF010000039.1 GCA_031256115.1 Treponema sp. | reverse complement strand
GAAACCCTGATTCCTGTGGGACATAACCAAGGTCTGGGAGAGGATATTATCGCCCCTATGGGTTATTAGTTTCCATATTACCCTTCCTTTATGAAAGTTGTGGTTATAGGCGCCCAATGGGGCGATGAAGGCAAGGGTAAAATAGTAGATTACCTGGCAAACGAGGCGCAGCTTATCGTCCGTTTTGCCGGGGGCGCCAATGCGGGGCATACCATTGTCATCGGAGAAGATGAATATGCCCTGCATTTAATTCCCTCCGGCGTTCTTTATCCCGACAAAACGGTTATCCTGGGGGCGGGAATGGTGATTGACCCCCGGGCTCTTTTTGCGGAACTCGCCATGTTGAACGAGCGGGGTATCGAAACCACCGGCAGGGTCTTTATCAGCGATCGGGCGCACATCGTTTTTCCCCGTTACATACAAATAGATCTGGAGCGGGATGCAGCCCGGAAAAAACCCATCGGCACCACCGGTCGGGGAATAGGGATAAGCTAGTCCATGAAGAGTGAAAGGGACGGAATACGTTTTGCCGATCTCTTTTGGAAAGATAAAATGGACGAGCTGGAAGCCGGGGACAGGGATTTTTTAGCCCCCTGCCTGGAACAGCTCAAGTCCATGACCATAGACCTGGCTTCATTTATTAAACACCGGAAGAACAATCAAATCCTTTTTGAAGGCGCCCAGGGAACCTTGCTGGATTTGGATCTGGGAACCTATCCCTTTGTATCCAGCGGCATGTCCTGCGCTGCCGGCGCCGCGGTAGGCGGCTGCGTGGGCCCCCGGGCGCTGGATAAAATTTTGGGGGTTTTTAAGGCCTATTCCACCCGGGTGGGAAACGGCCCTTTCCCCAGCGAGTTTGACGCGGAATCTGAAGATGAACTTTGCCGTTTTGTCCGGGATACGGGCAGGGAATACGGCGTAACCACCGGCCGACCCCGGCGCTGCGGATACCTGGACCTGGTGGCCCTGCGTTATGCCTGTTTTACCAACTCTATTGACGCCCTGGTAATGACCCACTTGGATGTATACGATACCTTGTCGGAAATTAAAGCCTGCGTGGCCTACCGGATTGGGGATAAAATTGTTGAAGATTCCCCCGCTTCCATCCAGGACATAATTACCGCAAAACCGGTACTTCGGGATTTTACCGGCTGGAAACAAAAGCTTTCAAACAGACTAAGCTACGAAGAATTCCCCGTGGAAGCCATGGAGTATATTGAATTTATTGAACGGTATTGCGAGACCCCCATCGAAATAGTATCCGTAGGTTATGACCGGAAGGCTACAATTATCCGGAAAAGCCCCTGGCGCTAGGAGCCTGTCGGATGGGCACTGATGTGAAAATGCTTAATATGGAAACCCTTTGCGCCGGATTGGCCGCAAGAGCGGGGAACGCTCCGGTGGTTCTTCTGATTTCCGGAGGAGTGGATTCCACCGTGGTTGCGGCGCTGCTCCTTAAAACCCTGTCTCCATCCCAGGTTCATTTAATGTATATGGACACGGGGCTCATGCGGAAAAACGAAACTGCCCAGGTAAAGGCCATGCTGGAAAAGCTGGGAGCGAAACATCTGCATATCCTTAACTGCGAAGACGAATTTCTGGGATCCCTAAAGGGTATAAACGATCCCGAAACTAAACGAAAAACCATCGGCGATTTATTTATAAGGATCCAGGAGAGGGAAGTAGAGCGGCTAAACCTGCTCCCTTCGTACTTTCTGGCCCAGGGAACCATCCGGGCCGATGTAATCGAAAGCAGTGGTGGAATCAAAAGCAGCGATGTAATCAAGAGTCATCACAATGTGGGAAGCCCCCTGGCGGAGGCCAAACGCAGGGAGGGCAGGCTTTTGGAACCCCTGGATGAATTGTATAAGGACGATGTCCGTACCCTGGGCCGCCTTTTGGGGCTGGACGAAGAAGTACTGCGCCGTCATCCCTTTCCCGGACCGGGCCTTGCGGTGCGTATTCCGGGAGAAGTTACCAAAGAAAAATGCGATATTTTACGGGAAGCGGACGCTCTTTTTATAGAGGAGTTAAAAAAGCGATCCCTCTATGACGATATTTGGCAGGCCTTTGCGGTGCTGCTTCCTGTCCGCTCCGTGGGCATAGACGGAGACCGGCGGAACTACGGCTGGGTCCTGGCCCTAAGGGCAATTACCAGTACAGACGGCATGACCGCCGATGTATATCCTTTTCCGCCCAGGGATCTCCTCGAAATCGCCGCCCTGATAACCAAAAAAGTACGGGACATTGGACGGGTTACCTACGATATTTCCTGCAAACCTCCGGCAACAATTGAGTGGGAATGAAAATCCTTCTAAAATACATTACAATATCAATACATGGTAAAACCACTCTTTTTTTTCTGCCTCTTACTCTTTTTTCTGTCCGGACTGGCCGCTCAGAATCCCAATGGAACTAATGGTCCAAAAGGAATCAACGGCCCTCCAAATGGGACTTCCAATCCTAACGGGACAACTGGAACTAATGGGACTACTGGTTTTAATTTTTCACTAAACGCCCTGTTCCGGGCTGCCGAGGCGGATCATACAGTTTGGCGGCCCGACTGGCCCTTGGACCTGCCGCCGGATTTGTTTTATATCTCTCCCTCCGCCATGTCCGTAACAGTCGATTTCGGGAACGGCGAGAAAATTGAATTTTCCAGGAATTCCGACGGGAAGATCCTTTCTTTTCCCATCCTTGTACAGCAAAATGTCTTTTTTCTTCAGGGCCGCTGTGAATATGATGTACAGGGTAGGCTGCTAAAACTTGCTTTGAGTGATCCAAAACAAGCTATCGAAGCAAGCAATGGTGAAGCAAGCAATGGTGAAGCAAGCAATGGTAAAGCAAGCGGGGATCCGGATGAGGGGCTGTACACTGTGGAAGTTTTGCAATGGGACGCTGAGGATCGGCCCGTATTGTGTAGGATATTTATCGAAGATTATTACTTTGCCGCACTGGAAAATAGTGATGGTTCCATGATCGAAACCTGGTATGACCGGGAAGGAAAAGCTCTTTTTGTGGTGGTTACCGGGATAGACAAACAGCAATGGTTTTTCGCAGAATCTTCGGGAGAGGAAAGCAGGGAAATACTGTTTTTTCTTAACAGCCAGGGGTTAATTTCCAAAATCGAGGATCCTTCCGCCGGGAATGTCTCGGCCCTGTACAACCACCGGAAAATGCCCCGGTATCTGGAACAAAGTAACCAATCATCTTCATCGGCTTATACCTGGCAATGGAACGAAGCGGGAAGGCTGGTCAGGTTTAGCGGAAATCCCAGGACGCCCGATTTGGATATCCGTTACGAATATATCCTGGATGACCGGAATAACTGGACCGAACGCCGGGAATCTTTTTTGGATCCCCTAAATCCCCAAAGCAGCTATCTGGTTCCGGTTCAGGAAAAGGTAATCCGGCGGATTATAGATTATACCGGAAACGGAGTCCGTTGATGGGTTCTTCCGTTGACTGGCAGGAGACTGCATACAGGGAAAACTATGAAAAAGAACTTCTGGGCCTCCGGCGGCGTCTGGCCTCGGATCTTTCCTGTACCGCAGATGATCTGAAAGGAACATTAAAAAACCTATATATCATGGACGGAGCTGACTGGGGCGGCCGGGGAGAAGTTCAGAGTATCTCCCTGGCGGCGGCCATTGCGGCTTATGAAACTATTATCGAAGAATTAAAGAACCTGTAACCTTTTCCTTTCCCGCTTGTT
>JAIRRF010000325.1 GCA_031256115.1 Treponema sp. | reverse complement strand
GATACATATTGGAAAGGGATTGAGCCTGGACTCCCTGGGAGGCGTCCACCAGGAGCAGAGCCCCTTCACAGGAATTAATGGCCCGGCTTACCTCATAGCTAAAATCCACATGTCCCGGGGTATCAACCAGATTAAGGAGGTAGATTTTTCCGTCCGTCCCGGTATAGGGAATGGATACAGCCTGACTTTTGATGGTAATCCCCCGCTCCCGCTCTATGTCCATATTATCCAATATTTGATTCTGAAAATTCCGATCTTCTACCAGACGGCCTTTCTGGATAAGCCGGTCCGCCAGAGTAGATTTTCCGTGATCAATATGAGCAATAATACAAAAGTTACGGATCAGGGAAGTGTCTAAACTAACCATAAGGAGAGTGTAACAAAGAAACTAAAGCCTTGGTATATACGTTTCTTTGATACGAATCATTTCCGCTGCTGTTTCCCGGATACTCCGTTTTAAAATCACGGCTTCACATAAAACAGCATTTCCCGCCAATTCTGCATGGACAATTTCGGGGATTAATAAAACCCGCCCGCTTATATCGGCTTTGTATTGGTTCCATAACGGATCGGTACACTGGCCTCCGGAAAGCGTTAATTCATTAATGATATGCCCTGAACCTTCCACATCTTCCAGGGCCTGGACAAAAGCCCGGCCTATGGTTTCCAGTACAATCTTTCCCGGATGGGATGGATCCGCAAAGATCTCCCGTATCAGCTTACGGTATGGCTTTTCTTCCTGACCTGAGGCAGAACGGTATTCGTCGAAGAGTATCCCTGATTTGGGGATTACCGCTCCCAGGTTCCACAAACCGGAAATAGCATGGGGAAGAAAACGCAGTCCCTCGGCGGAACTTTTATGCCCGGGGGGAACGCATAGGTTGATTCCTTCGGAACTGCCGGTTCTGTCACAGGCTTTTCCAGGTTCAAGGGTTCCCGTCCCGATAAGGGACATAATAAAATCCGAGGCCCCGGCCATGATAGGAATTCCAGTAAAAAAAAGTTTTGCGGCAGGATCGTCTTTAGTAAGCGTCCTGTCCTTCAGTTCTCCAATCACGGTACCCATCGTCACAAACGGGGGAAACCAATCCTTTTTTATTCCGAGTCTGCTGCATTGATCATCGTCCCAGTAATACGGAACATACCCGTCATGGGGAAGGACGGTTACCGGATCGGCCCCAAGTTTCCAGGAAAGCCATTCCTGGGGTGAAATAAAATAAGTTATTCTATTAGTAATTTTGCATTCCTTGGCGGTACAAAAATTCTTTACCTTAGGCAGAAAAACCGAAGAAAAACCACCTTCAATGGGTACTGCTGGATCGTACCAGTATAGGGGCCGCAGGGATTCCGCCGTTTCCGGGCCGTTACCAATAACCGGCACCAAACTGGGCCCGCTTCCGGAAATGATGATCGCCGACAGAGGATAATACGAACCAGACTCTTTTTCAAGAACAAATGAAAGTTGTTCCGCAGCCTTGTAAAAAGCATCCAGCCATATCGAGGTAGATTCACGGTTACCAAAAGGAATCCTTACAAAGCCATGAAGGTATCCGGAGTTATCTATCAATGCGGCTTTAAGGGAACTAGTACCAAGATCGGCACAGAAAAAAAGCCTTTGCCTCATATTGATAAGCCGCGGTCAAACCTCCGTATATGGATACTCATGGCCAGACCTATCCCTATCATCGCGGAAACAAGGGAAGAACCGCCATAAGACATAAAGAGCAGAGGTATTCCCGTGATAGGCATGATCCCCATTGCCATGCCGGTATTAACAAGAAAATGGAAAGAATACAGCGCCGTGAGGCCCGCTGCAATAAATGCCCCAAAGGTATCGGAAGTAATTTTTATGAGTCTTATCAGCCTGAAACAAATCAGGAGAAACAGCAGGATAATTATAGAACCTCCGATAAAGCCCCATTCTTCCGTAAAAATCGAGAAAATAAAATCTGTACTTTGTGTCGGCAGAAAACGATAATGACTTTGGGTACCCTGAAGGAAACCCTTTCCCATAAGTCCCCCGGAACCGATGGCGGTAATTGACTGAATAATATGCCATCCTGAACCACGGGGATCAACATTGGGATCAAGGAATACAATAAGCCGCATCATCTGATATTCTTTAAGCACCTTATGGGAAAAAAATGAACCCAACAGTGAAATGATTATCATCAGAGAAAAGAAACATATCCAGTAAAAATATCGTTTTTTATAACGGGTCAACCCTATATAGGAAATTCCTGTTATAAAAGCAAAAACCAACACACTGACAAAGATAAAACGGAAATTCAGAAGGATCATTAACGCCGGGAACTCACCCCGAAGAATAATATCCTGCCACAAAGGAAGGAGAGTCATTATACTGGTTAAAAAAATGCCGGCGCCAAGAAAAATCACATGGCGAATGGCAATACCGCCGATGTAGGTCATAACCAGAAGAATGGGAAAAAAAACCAGGGCAGTCCCCAAATCCGGCTGGATCATGATAACAATCAAAGGCGCAAGAACAATAATGCAAGAAAGAGTAAAACGGATTATTCCGTTCCTGTTATGTTTGGTGGAATCCAGATACCGGGCCAGAAAAAGTATGGTACTGATTTTGGCAAACTCCGAAGGCTGAATACTTACCCCCCCGATGGTTATCCACCTTCCCATACCAACCCATGTACTTTCAGAGTCCGAAAGACGTCCGGCAATACAGGTATAAACAAGAAGAAGCATGATGCCTGCGTAAAGATAAAATGAAAAATCATAAATTCGTTTATAATTCGACAGGGAAATAAAAATAACCAGTATAACGCCAATAACAGCCCAG
>JAIRRF010000315.1 GCA_031256115.1 Treponema sp. | reverse complement strand
TTTCTTCAAAGGAAGCTATGTTTGCTTCGATGTCGGCGGTTTGTTTAAGGAGCTTTTTAACTTCTTCGTCCTGGGCAATAGCGTCCTTGTTTAATTCCGCTATCCGGATTATTGCCGCTTTTTCCCGTTCTTCATTCTGGCTGATCTTTACCTTATGCTGGGCGCTTTGTTCTGAAAGGAACCGGGCTTCTTTTTCCCTGGCAGTTTTTTCAACCGAAAGACCGTAAATATTTTTTTGATATTCAACCAGTTTTTCTTCCAGGGAGTTAACCGCATCAAGGTTTTCTTCCAGAGATTTGGAAAGGCTGTCTATTTCTGTCTTTATGGTATCCCGGCGGTTTCTTCTTTTATGAAGTTCTTCGTTTTTGCCGTCCCGGTCATAACGGAACTGTTTAAGCCGCAGTAGTTGAATATCCAGTTCCAACTGGAAGATTTCATCCCGCAATGTACGGTATTTTAAGGTTTTATCCGACTGGTGCTTAAGGGAATCGTGGGAACGTTTTACTTCTCCCAGGATCCCTTCCACCTGGCGCATATTTTCTTCGGTTTTTTCCAGCTTCCGCTGGGCCTCGGCAGTGCGGATCTTATAGCGGGTTATACCTGCTGCTTCTTCGAAAAGGTAACGCCGCTCCTCGGGCCTGCTGGACAATACCTGATCAATCTTGCCCTGTTCCATTACCGAATAGGCAGTTTTGCCCACTCCGGTATCCCAAAATAATTCCCGTACTTCCTTTAGCCGGGCAGCGCTGCCGTTTATGTGGTACTCGCTTTCCCCTGATCTGTAAAGCCTTCTGCGGATTTCAATTTCCGACCTGTCCGGGGGGAGAAATCCTTCGTCATTGGAGATGGTCAAGGTAACTTCTGCTACGTTAAGAGGCTTACGGTTTTCGGAGCCGTTAAAGATAACATCCTCCATTTTTTCGGCCCGCAGGGTTTTTGCCGCCTGCTCTCCCAGAACCCATTTAACGGCATCCACCACATTCGATTTGCCGCAGCCGTTTGGCCCCAAAAGGGCGGTAATGCCGCTGGCAAATTCTATCTGGGTACGATCCGCAAAGGATTTAAAGCCGAAAATATCAAGACGTTTCAGGAACAAAGAATAACTCCGGTAAAGCTGAGGATAGGAGCCTGTCGGACTTGTAGAATCTTGCGTCATATAACCGCAAAATTCTACGATTTTAGGGCTCCTTTGGAGTTTGCAGGGTAGAAAACACAAAAAACTATGTTTTTTTGTGTTTTCTTTTTTAAAATGGGCTAAGCCCGACAAACTCCTAGGATAATTATAGCACTGTGCCAGGTTTAAGAAAAGATGCATTAAGGCTGCCGCAATGGATTCCCCTGACAATGGCCTCTTGTACAGAGAGTCCGTCGTCGAGGGCGGCGGCCAGACCGGCGGTAAAAGCGTCTCCGGATCCGATGGTATTTACCGGAATTTTTTCTTCCACCGGATATTCGGCAATGGTATTACCATTGCAGTACCATACGGAACTTTTCCCCCGGGAAAGGATTATAATTGTCCCGTATTGTTTTGACAGTTCCATGGCAAAAGAGCTTATGTTTTCTTTTACCCCCGGTTCATCCCCGGTCAGCTCTCCCAGGTTTTTATAATCCGGAGGTGTTTTACCTGCATTAAGGGCATGGTGTTCCAGTTCTGCCGTAAAAGTATCAACAAATTCAAAAAGATTTGGCTTAATTACATCCGGTTTAAAGGGAAGACTTTGTTTCAAATCCCGGCCCCGTATATCCAGAATAATCAGTTTTTTCTGTTCCCTGGCAAGCCGAACCATTTCAGGCACAATATCATCACTAAAGCCGCCGGTTTTAGTACCTGAAATGATTACAACCTCAGATGAAACAAGTATTTTTGAGTACTCCGCCAGGAGCCGTTCCTCGGTACCGGCAGCTACCGGCTCTCCTTCTTCTACAAGTTCCGTTACAGTCCTGTTATCGGTATCGTCCACTCCGGTAATAACCGTATAACAAAAACGGACGGCACTGCCGCTTTCTACCCATCGAATATTAAGCTTGTCCTTTTCGCAGAGATCCAGAAAGAATGACCGCAGTTCAGTTCCCAGTTGAGTCAGATGCACTGCTTTTTTTCCCAACTGGGAAAGAATCCTGGTTACATTTATTCCCTTTCCTGAAGCATCCACCCTGTAAAGGCCGGTACGGTTTACAGCGCCGTGGATCAATTGATTAAAGCAAAGTGTTTTTTGAATTGTGGGATTCATACAAACCGAAAGGAAAGAACCTTTATCTTTCATGTATAAGCCGCCTCCTGGACAGCCCCATGCCACTACTGTACAACAAGTACAATTCCGCTACAATAAGAAAATGGAAAATTACCGCCGCCCCAGCTGGGATGAATATTTCATGGAAGTTTGCGAAGCTATTTCCAAGCGGGCCACCTGTGACCGGGGACGTTCCGGCTGTGTTATTGCCAAAGACAACCAAATTCTTGTTACCGGTTATGTGGGCGCTCCCGCGGGGCTGCCCCACTGTGATGAGGCAGGACATCAGCTTAAACAGATTGTACACGAGGACGGTAATATTACAACCCATTGCGTCAGGACGGTTCACGCTGAACAAAATGCCCTTTGTCAAGCCGCAAAACGGGGTATTGCCATTGAAGGGGCTACCCTTTATTGCCGTATGACCCCCTGCAGAACCTGTGCGATGCTGATAATTAACTGCGGTATTATCCGGGTAATATGTCAACGACGTTACCACGATGCCGCAGACTCGGAAGAAATGTTTGCCAAAGCAGAAATCAAACTGGAATATGTAAACAGCGAAGTACAGGAATACGACAGGCAATAATGCTACAGAGTCATGCGGTATTTTAGATAAATTTCTTCAAGGGTTTTTCGGGGACCGGGACTGTTTAGACGCTTTCGGAACACCGCTGCATCTTTTCGATCCATATAAAAATCATGGATCAGCCTGGGATCTGTGTTGTTGACTACCGTATAAGCAGGACTGCTTCCTAAATATATACGGATTTCATTTAAATCGGTCGCCGCAATTCCGAATCGTTTAATCCTGGAACGGACAGAAATAAGTTCCTCATAGGAAAGACCAAAGAGAAATTCCTCCAGGGCCCATTTGGTTTCTTCGCTGCCTGTCTGGTATAATAAAAAATCATGCCAGTCTTCTTCCAAGTCAATGGAAAGACGGAGAAGTTCGCTGTTGCCATCCAGGGTCCCAAAACTGGGCGGAGAATCGTTTCGGGCAGTCCATAATGCCTCCAAGAAGCGAAAAGGTTGAATCATTGCGGGCTCGGTTCCCGAATCCCAAAGAGAAATGAGTTCGTCCGCCAGGCGGATTTTTATTTCCTCCGGAATGGAAAGATCATCCAGGCAGGAAAAATAAACATCCTCCGCCATTATGGTAAACATAATAGAAAAGAGAACAGTCTTGACAGCCTCGTAAAGCCGGATGCCGGGATCCAGTAGTTTGCACAACAACGAAAAACTATGAAATTTTGTTACATAAAAACTTCTTACCGCCTGAATGCGGGCAGGTATGCGGAGTAAATGCGAAGAAGGGGCAAGTCCGACTAATGCCTGGATTAGATGTTTTTCATCCCTTACATACCCCCTTAAAATCTGGCTTTCCCTGATCGAAGGATAAAGGGATATAGCTTCCCCAAAGACTTTGAGACAGTCAAAACGCTGTTTTACCAGCTCTGCTTCATTAGAGAGAGCGGCATTCGCATCAAGCAGGGCAAGGGCTTCATCAACCAGGGATATTTCATGACCGGTTAGAAACATATCCCTGTTACTGCCTGCGCCTGATGCGGCAACACAAGGCATAATATATATTATATGATTTTTGCCCTAATTTCAATATTTTATTTGACTATCTAATTCCGGGTTGTTATATTTATTATTATGCAATGGGGGTGCCCCGGCTTCGACTGGTACGGTTCGGGGTACAGGCTGCAGGTGGAGTGCCCATCTCCTGATTGGGCAAAAATTTAACTGCCGACAACGTCAGTTACGATTACGCCTTAGCTGCGTAACCGCGTGGAACCGTTCCGCCGCTCTGAGGAACGGCTTCCGCGTCGCAATCAGGGCTGGCCGGGTTGCCGTTTCCGGAGGCGGCCCGGCAAGAAACCCCGGAATACGGAAAGGCCGCGCGCTGTCTAGCCAAGCTTTTCCCGACAATACAATAGGCGGCTAAACCTGTCGACGCTTGTGTTCTGCGTATTAGGACGCGGGGTCAATTCCCGCCACCTCCAGACCATTTTACAATTTGGTGTTCAATGCGGGAATTGAACCCGCGTCAAGCTGCCTGCGAGAACCAAGCAGGTGCGTAGGTTCGAGCGGCAAACCGTAAGGTTGAGAATTAGCCCGAAGGGCAATTCCCGCCACCATCATATTGATTTCCCCTGCCCTGTCGGGATATAATAATTACGCCCCTGCCAGGAACCATGCGGGGGGTCTCCGCCCAAACCCGTCAGGTCCGGAAGGAAGCAGCGGCAAGCGATAGAACCCGGCGCCGTGGCCCTCTTGGTGGGGGTTTTTGTTGTTTAAGAAAATGTAAATCAATCCCGCAAACAACCGATTGGAACAGCAGTGGCAATGGAAAGATCAACGAGGTGTTGCCCGCTAATGGTCTCCATGTTATGCTAAAATATGTCCCCCGAAGCTAAAGCCAGACAGGTAATCGACAAAAAACTCAAGCTTTCAGGCTGGCTGCTTCAAGATCGGGATGAATTTAACCCTGCGGCCGCATTAGGCGTAGCGGTCCGGGAATTTTCTACTGAATCAGGTCCGGTGGATTATATGCTTTTTGTAGATAAAAAGCCTATCGCGGCGGTAGAAACAAAGAGATCAAAAGAAGGGCAAAACATTACTACTGCTGAATGGCAAACCCACCGCTATGCCAATAGCAGCCTGAAGTGGAAAGTGCAGGGCCATCTAATCCGTTTTGTATATGAAGCCACAGATATACTTACCCGGTTTACCGACTATGTCGATCTGAATGAACGCTCAAGGGAAGTATTTTCTTTCCACCGCCCGGAAACTTTACTTTCTCTGGTTAAAGATAATTCATCCCTGCGGAACCGCCTTAAAAAATTTCCTGATTTTGACAGCAAAGGATTCCGCGATTGTCAAACCAGGGCAATCATAAACCTGGAAGAATCTTTTACTGCCAATAAACCCCGCGCCTTAATTCAAATGGCTACCGGGGCAGGCAAGACCTTTACCGCAATAACCAGTGTATACCGACTGTTGACCCATACAAAAGCAAAGCGGATCCTTTTTCTGGTAGACACCAAAAATCTGGGCTCACAAGCGGAGCAGGAATTTCTGGGATATATTCCAAATGATGACCACCGGCGTTT
>JAIRRF010000269.1 GCA_031256115.1 Treponema sp. | reverse complement strand
ACCATTATACGGAAATTTCTGTCAAAAACAACCAGATCAGCATCATAGCCGGGGATGATGGCTCCTTTGTTCCGGTAACGCATTACCTGGGCGGGGTTAAACGTAGCGGTCTTGACGGCGTCTTCCAGGCTAAAACCGTATTTAACAAGGTTCTTTACCCCCCGGTTCATTGTGAGGGCGGAACCGGCTATTACGCCGTCGGTCTTTCGCTGAAAGACCCCGTTGCGAAACTCTACCTCATCGCCGTTGGCCAATAGGGGACCCTGCACTTGTTCTGTGGGTTTAATGGCATCGGTTATAAGGACAATCTTGTCCACGGATTTGTTTCTGAGAAGCAGCTTGTAAAGGTTAGGATGTATATGGAAGTCATCGGCAATAATCTCACAGGACATCTCAGGATGGATAAGTATGGCCCCCACCGCGTTTGGATTACGGTGTTCCATCCTGCTCATGGCGTTAAAAAGGTGTGTACTGTGGAGTATACCAGCCTGCATGCCCTCTACCATATTTTCGTATTTGGCATCTGTATGCCCCGCCTGGAGAACAATACCCTTTCTAAGGCAGAACAAAGCCAGCTCCCGCATTCCCTTTATTTCCGGGGCTACCGTCATATTAACGATCCGGCCTTCGGCCATTTCCCAGAATTGTTCCAACAATACCAGGCTAACGTTTTGAACGGAGTTCTCATTCATTATCCCAAGGCGTTTAGGAGAAATGAACGGGCCTTCAAGGTGCAACCCCATAATTTGCGCCCCGTCTTCCTTGCCTATTGCCGAAACTGCCTCTTTTATTGCTTTGAGCATTTCAAGTGGTTCAGCCGGATAAATGGTCGGGTTGAAAGCTGTAACACCGTATTGCACCAGTTGACTGGACATTTGCAGAATTGATTCAATGGAAGCGTCTTCTGTACCCCAACCGCCAAATCCATGGATATGTGTATCAATAAACCCAGGTGCGATTACAGCTCCGCCAACATCAATGAGAAGAGTCCCGGGATCAAAATGCCTTTGACTAAAACGTTTTTGGGAGAAGACATCTTCGATCAGACCTTTTTTGACAAGAACCGCACACTTCTCCATAGCCGAAGATCCGGTCAGTACCGTACCGTTGTGGAGGCAGATTGGGTTCATGGAGTCATTTTTATCCATGATTCAATGTGGTGTATTGATATACCAAAATTGTTGTGATTGCCCAGATTTTTCAGCTCACTTAACTGTTCATTAAAATAACCACTGCCCTTGCCATAGTAGGAAGCTCCCGGGTCTTCATCAAGGCGGCCAGTTTCAACGCCTACTATTACCGGTGTTTTGGCTCTCTTCGCGTAAGTTAACTCTCTTTTGGCTAGTTCATGTGATTTTTTTGCGGAGTCTTTGTATGCCATCAGAAAAACCCTGCTGGCTTCGTCAATTACGGCTTTGTATAGTTCTGTTCTTTTTCCTTTGTAACTTACAGGCATAACAAACCAGCAAGGTATATCAAAATCAATTGTTGCGCCTTCATAGGTAGAATTCAACCGTGGCCTGTATGTAGAGCAAACCCAGACAATAAAATCAATGTAAGTTTGTGAAAATTCATCGACATTTTTTGAATAATCAGGATGTTGGTGGGGCTCTACATCCAAATGAAGGCCGGCAAATTTTCTGCTTTCCGGCGCTTCAATCTGGTAAGCGAAAAAATTGTCCATCACTCCGGAAAACGACTGACGATCCCATATATACCAGTATTTATCCAGTAAAAGAAAAACTTTAATGCCTTTGCTTCCGGCTCTTTCGATGAAAGAACCAACTCTGTTGTTAAATTCCAAAGTGTAGTAATAAATCTCGTTTACGCCGTTTCCGACCGCGAAATCAAGATAGTTGTCTTCATCGCCCGAAGCAGCCCACCACCACCAGGTGCCGAGAATTACCGCATTATTGTTGGACGAATCTGTATCATCTACTGACATGGTACAGGAAGTTAAAAGCAGCAAGGCTGGAATAAAAATGTACTTCAACAGACATTTAAATATTTTCTTCATATTATCAGTCCATTTTATACCAGGAATCAATGTGGTGTACAGATAAACCGAAATTATTTCTGTTGGCCATTCTCTTTAGTCTATTGAGCTGATCAAGGAAATAGTTGATGCCTTTCCCGTAATAGGAAGCTTCAGGTTCCGCATCCCATTGGCCGGTTTCAACACCCAGGATTATCTGTTTTTTTACCGAATGTGCGTAATAAATTTCTTTTTCCGCCAGTTCATACGCTTCTTCCGCGGAGTCTTTGTATGCCATCAGAAAAACCCTGTCGGCTTCGCTGATTACAGCTTTGTACAGTTCTGTTCTTCTTCCCTTGTACCTGACGGGCATTACAAACCAGCAAGGTATGTCAAAATCAATTGTTGCGCCTTCATATGTTGAATTCAACATGGGTCTGTATGTGGAGCAAACCCAGACAACAAAATCCATGTAAGCCTGAACAAAGTGATCGACATTTTCCGAAAATGCGGGGAATTCGTGAGGCTCTATATCCAGATGCAAACCGGCAAACCTTCTTTTTTCAGGCGCTTCCATCTGGTATTCGATAAAACTTTCCATGACAGCGGCAAATGTGGAACGGTCGAATACAAACCAATATTCATCCAATAGAAGGTAAACCTTGATTCCCTTGCTCCCGGCCCTTTCAATGAAAGAACCCATTGTGTCATCAAGACCGGTTTCATCAAAATCTATATAATAATAAATCTCGTTTACACCGGCTGCCGCCGCAAAATCCAGATACCTGTTTGCATCTCTTGAAGAAACATACCACCACCAAACGCCTAACACTTCGTTGGCGGGAACGGCACCGGGGTCCAATTCGCGGGTGTTCATTGAGCTCATATTTATCGCGCTGGTATTGTGGGCACAGACAGATAAAAGTAACAATGTGTAAGGAAGGATATATTTGATCAATCTATTGATTAAGTTTTTCACGGTATACCTTTTTAAGAGGGAGTCTGGGTGAATTTGCGGTGCTGCATTGCGCCCCAGCTATGCTTGTACTTATTGGCCATGAGAATTCCCATAAAGCGAAAATACACTGTCATCTGCCGGTAAAACAGGTTTTCCACAATGCTCAGGAGAGTTAAGAGCAGAAACTCCCGTACCAGGAGAGTGTTTTTATATGAGAATTGTTCCACTATCAGCGAACCCAAAGATATAATAACGCCAAATAACACCGATGCAACAAAGAACAGTACCATCGCTTCAAAGGATATGATGCCAAAATAATACGACGCGGGAACTGTCAAATACCCAAGAAGTTCAACAATGGGGGCTATCATTTCAAACAGAAAAAAGTAAGGCATACCCAGTAAGCCTACAGCTTTATAGCGGGGATTTAAAAACATATGCTTGTGGCGGCTCATTACGTCAATTAGCCCAATCTGCCATCTCCGGCGCTGACGGTAAAGGATTTTCACATCTTCCGGAACCTGAGTCCAACAGATGGAATCGGGCAAAAAGATTACCTTGTAGTCGTATTTATTTATCAGCATATACTGGTGCAGTTTCATTACCAGGTCCATGTCTTCGCCTACCGTTCCGGTTGTGTAGCCGCCTACTTTCAAAACCGGATCTTTCTGAAACGCCCCAAAAGCGCCGGAGATGATAAGCAGTGAGTTTGTACTGTTCCAGCCCATCCGCCCTACAAGGAAAGCGCGGAAATACTCAACCAACTGAAACTTGGCCCATATTTTTTTGGGAATGCCTATGGATACGACCTCTCCGTTCTCTTCTTTACAGCCATTGACAACACGGATTACCCCTCCAGTGGCGACGGTGTGCTTGTCTTCCATAAAAGCCATGGCAATACGGAGAAGGGCATCGCTGTTTAAAAGAGAATCCGCGTCAACGGAAACAAAGTAAGGATAGCGTGAGAGGTTTATTCCCACGTTCAGGGCATCCGCCTTGCCGCCGTTTTCCTTGTCGATAAGCTTTAAGCCGGGGATGTCGGGGTTGTAATAAATCCCGCGTACTTTTTTTGTGGGAACCTGTTCGCGCAGGGGATATTCAATCTTGTGCATGTGGAAAGCGTCAATAATGGTCTGCAGGGTGTTGTCTTTTGAACCGTCATTTATCGCTATTACTTCAAAGTCCGGATAACGTAATGTCATCATGGATTTGATGGAATCTACAATGGAATCTTCTTCGTTATACGCCGGCATCAGTACTGACATTGGAATCATGTTGACAGATTCACTCAAAATTCTGTATTCGAGGTGACGTTGTTTTTTTGCGTATGAAGCGGAAGAAAAAATGGAGATGAATGTCTGCACCACAAATATAGTGCTCATTAGAGTAACATAAACAATTACGAAATGATTAAAAAGCCAAACTAATTCATAAATAAGGTATGTAATCATTTATAACCTCAGTATTCCTTTAATTTTTTTATTGAATTGGCCAGTTTGCTTTTTCCGGCATTTTCAAGAGCAGAGACAATACTGTCCATACAGTATTTGTCTCCGGTTTCGGCTGCAAGAATGAAAAGGTCGTCGGAACCGGGATGCCCAATCAATGAGCTGGCAGCATTTTGTCTGACCCACCATTGCCTGTCGCTTAAGGCCATAAACAAAGCTTTACTTGCTCCCGAAGTCTTTATTGGTCCAAGCGCTTTTGCTGCCAGGTTACGCACCTCCCATTCGTTATCTTGTAGCAGCGCCTTAATCAGCTCTTTTTCGGGAGCTTCAGCGCCAAGAGTGGTAATCCCGCGCATGGCTGCGGTTCGGACGCCCTTATCTTCATGGTATAGTACATCTACCATATCGTTGACAAGAGCTTTTGCGGTCTCCTTGTCCAGGGATTTAAGAAAAAGAGCCGCTACATAACTGGTCCTGGAGTGTATCATATAAGCAAAGAGTTTTCTCTTTTCGTTGCCGTTGGGAAAAGAACTGAGAAGCTGTATTGCCGCCCGTTCATTTATGAAGACGTTATTTTTTATCTTGGTAAAAGCTTTCGCCATGGCGTCACCTTTACCGATTCGGGAAAGAGCCAGGAGAACTTCAAATTGATTTTCGCTGGAAAGGATATCAAGAGCGTCAATTAAATCGTTTACCGTTTCCGGGAACCTGTATAATCCGGCTCTTCGGGCGCCAAGCGCTGAAATTTTGGGATTTCTGCTTCTTATCTGGTCTATACAGTCCTGCGAAAAATTCAAAGTATGGGCAATGGCAACAAACTTTTCACGGTATTCAGGCTCGGGATTATCCAGGGAGTCTTGCAGATAATCATCCACCAAAAGCATGTATTTTTTACTTCTCCACCTGGTTTCCTTGGCAAATTTCTCAAGGCCAATGCTGAATTCGCGTTCTGAGCCGTTAATAAAAGTATTGATTTCTTTATTGATGATAATTTTTTTTGCCGCGTTGCGTCTTGTTTTGAGAGTCATTTGCAGCTTCAGGAAAATGCTGAAGAAAAACAGACTGACAAGAATACCTGCCACTATCAGCACCAGCAAGATCATTGCTCTTTCAGACATTATAAATTCCTCTAATACTCAGCAAACTTTTTCTGAATCATGTAATATGATTCTTTCAATCGCTCGTGGTAGCTGGGCGAATCTCCCCAGGGGAACCATGTGTAAAAAACCGGTTCCGCTGAAATAATGTCTCCGGCTCTGCGCAGTTCAAAATAAATCCCATCAGTTTCGGTTGGATTGGTTGTAAAGTGCTCCGGATCGATATTAATACCTTCGGCATAAAGATCGCCATAAAACATCCTGGTGCTCGGATCGGCGGCATTCAGGAGCATCCAGGGTATGCGAAGCTCAATCGCTTCGTTTTGGGAGCTGATGTAAAAATCTGCGAGGTTGTTGTATTCCAGCGATTCCGGGTTGGAATTCCCATGTAGCAATTTCCCGGCATAGAGAATATCAATTGGTATGTGTTCTTTTGTTTGGGGCAAGAAAAGCGGCCTGCATAATAACAATCGCCATGTGTTAAAAATCCCGCTGTTCTTTACCATCATACGAGGATCGTTTTCAAAGAAATTACCAATGAGTATCTTATTTCCGTCTATATCTTCAACAAAATAACCCCCGCTCCTGGACCATTTACGGTTATAGGTATCCTGAGCTCCCTCAACCAAAACCCTTGTGTTTTTCTTACCGTCTATTACAATCACGATATCCGTGAGCCGGGAAAAAAAGATCCCCTCTTCTCTCCACTCATCGCTGCCCAAACCTCTTACTATATCGGCTCCAATGTAGTATTTTTGGGTTTCCACATTTCTTTTTGAATCTTTCAATAAAAAATAAACATACTTTTCATCATTCATGACATAGAGTTCCATCCCGTCCGAACTGATTAGGGGCTTTTTCCCTTTCCACTCGGAAATGTCTCCGTCTACATGACTCATTGGGGCTTTGCGCCCAGGGTCAATACTCAGTAATCCGTAGCACTGTTCCGGGACCATGTAGTTTGACCAGTATGGCCTGTTTTCCGCCACATCCATGTCTTCGCTGTTCCACGTTTTCTTAAACCATTCGTCCTGCCAGGCAAAAACAATCCCCCCCGCGTACCCGGTTTTGATAATGCTGTCAAACATGTCCGCAACAGCTTCTCCCTGTTCTTTTTCGGTATGGCCGCCATGGTTGTAACCCAGCGTATAGTTATTTCGGGCAACACCCCGGGAGGTGGGAAGGCCGAATTCCGCTACCACGATTGGCATCTTGTGATGGCGTTTCAGATCTATAAGGTAGGCTTCGTACGGATTTTGTTTTCCCGTGCTGTCTATGTAGCTATTGTATTCCGGAGTGAGTCTCATAAAATCAGGAAAGTAGGGATATATATGGTAAGAAGCGAAAACTCCGGCGGTAAATTTTTCTGTCGCATGAATATGTTCCAAATCTACACTGACAACATCTTCCCAGATTCTGTTCGGTTCATTCAGATGTTCTATCGGGTCTGTGGTGGGCCAGTTTGTCCAGCTCATCGGTTTTAAAGGGCCGCCGTATTTGTACTGTTCGTATGTAATCGTGTAATCGGCTACCTCAGCCAGCCAAATTTCGTAGGGAGAAGCGCCCTTGGTATAGAGGAATTCCCCCCTGAAGTCCTCTTTATGGGAATTATTTTCGTTGGTGCCAATAACAAAATCAGGTTCCATCTCTTCTACAAGTAAATACCCCATTACATAAGGAGCCACATTAAACCTGTAAGAACCCGAAGCGTGCCCTCTGTGGTTTTTTATAACCGCGTTCCCATGGACCACGTCTATGGTATGCCGGATCTCCTCCTGAAAATCAGAAAACAACACGTCCGCATAGGCATCTTTATATTCGTCCATATAGCTATCGTCCGTCCATATTCCGTGTAAAAGAAAGATGGGATTTTTTGCCTTCATGTTGTACTCAAACAAAGCCTGGTAAAAACTGGGAGGATGAATGGAATATACCCTTAGGGTATTAACATTCATGTCCGCCATCTGCTTAAGCCAGCGGACATATTGAGCTTTGTCGATGGCAGCCTGACCGGGGAAAGAGCCGGGTATCGCGCCGCCAAGGTTGACCCCTTTTATCAGGAAATCCTGCCATTCCCTATCCATGAAAATTTGGATTCTGTCCCCTTCTGTTCGAAAAATGAAAGAACGGTTAGGAAAGTACCTGCTAAAAAGAAATAACACCAGAAACCCGGCGACAATAACCGCTAATGTCAGGATTACAAAAGTCCGGATTACCCTCCGTGCACTAACCATATTGGACTATTTTAAAACATTTGGACATTTTTTTACAATCTCTTTTTGTGTAAACGTTTACACAAAAAA
>JAIRRF010000229.1 GCA_031256115.1 Treponema sp. | reverse complement strand
TGTCTTTGTTTTCGCCGGTGCCACCCGCCTGTGAAACAGCTCCTTCGGCCCATCCCTGGAGGCTGTATAATCCCAGCAGGATAAAAACCAGCAGCTTCCCCATATTAATATTTTTAAATATATTCTCCCGGCATTCAATATGGATGCTTAATATAATACAAGATGTGGTTTATACTTTAAAAAAGTTACTAATTCTACAGGTGTACTTATGAATTTATCCCGAAAGCTGCTGGGCGCTTTACTATTTATTTTTTTTATCAATTGTACCTATACAAAATCCGAGATGCCCCCTGATCCTCCGGAAACGGAAAAACAGGCCGAAGGCCCAAAAACCAGCTATATAACCATTATTGCCGCCGGAGATAACCTTATCCATGACATTATCTATAACAGAGCCAGATTAACCGGGAATGAGGAACGTTTTAATTTTTATCCCAGCTATGCTCCGATTAAATCAATATTAGCGAAGGCGGATCTGGCTTTTGTAAATCAGGAAACAGTTCTGGGAGGGAAAGAATTCCGTTATACGGGGTACCCTGTTTTTAATACTCCCCAGGATGCGGGGTTGGGTCTTATCAATGCCGGTTTTAATGTAATAAACCAAGCTTCCAATCATACGATGGACCGAGGCGAAGGGGCGGTCTATGCTACAATGGATTTCTGGGAATCCCTGGGTATATTTTACATGGGAATCTTCCGTAACGAGGAAATCCGCAATACCGAAAAGCGTATTATAGAAAAAAACGGCATAAAAACCGGATTTCTGGCTTATACCTTCAGTCTGAACGGTTTTCCCCTGCCCCGGGACAAACCCTGGCTGGTGGGGCTCATCGACAAAGAGGTGATGAGAAGGGAAATAAATGCCCTGCGTCCCCATTGTGATTTTCTGGTTGTTTCCTTGCACTGGGGTAATGAATTCCGGCATACCGCAAGTAATGAGCAAAAGGAACTGGCCCGTTATCTGGCCGGCCTCCAGGTGGACTTGATCCTGGGCCATCACCCCCATGTTACGGGGCCCATGGAAGTTATCCAGCGGCCCATGGGGGGGGAACTTGTTGTTTACTATTCTCTGGGGGATCTGCTTTCCCATACCCAGTCAAGCTTGACACCGGATACCATTACCGGCGCATTGGCTTATGTCAGGGTAAAAAAAACAGTCACTAACAATGAAACAAGCTGCATCGTAGAAACTGCCGGGGTTATCCCAACGGTCTGCCACTATGTCTACGGACGGAGGGATCCCTTTGTTGTGTATCCCCTCTGGGATTATACCAATGAGCTTGCATCAATACACTACAAGCCAAAGATGTCTCTTGCATATTTAAACAATGTAGCCCGGGAAGTTTTCGGATCAAGGGTAATAACTAAGGAACAATTTGACGAAATAACTTCCCGGTGAGTAAGATTATAGTTCTCTGTAAAGCGGGATCATATTAATAAATATAAGTATTATAGATAAAGATATTTTTTTTGCCTATACTCTTTTTATGAATTCAATCCGGAGAACAGATTCGCGGGCAGCCCACTGGGCCGATGAATATGCAGATAAAGTTATTCGTGAAAAGGGTCCGCAATCCAAGGGGGGCCCAACGAAGGATCACTACACCTGTGCATCGGGGATTACTCCATCGGGGACAGTCCATATCGGTAATTTCCGGGAGATAATATCCGTGGATTTAGTGGTCCGCGCCCTGAGAGACCGGGGAGAAAAAGTACGGTTCATCTATTCATGGGATGATTATGATGTATTTCGCAAGGTTCCGGCCAATATGCCCAGGCAGGAAGAACTGCAAAAGTACCTGCGTTTTCCCATTACAATGGTGCCCGATCCCTGGGATAGGGATGAAAGCTATGCCCGGCATAACGAAACGGATGTAGAAACCGTACTCCCACAGGTGGGGATTTTTCCGGAATATATCTATCAGTCCAAAAGTTACCGGGCATCCAAATATGCAGAAAGCATTAGAACAGCCCTTGAACACCGGGATGAGTTAAAACAAACCCTGGATAAATTCCGGGACGAAGATCACAAGATTCAGGGTGAATGGTGGCCTGTCAGCGCCTTCTGCGGTGTTTGCAGCAAAGACGAAACGGACATAGACGGCTGGGACGGCCAGTGGTCTCTGCGCTACCATTGCAATGCCTGCGGGCATCAGACGGCGGCGGATATCCGGGAAGCCAAAGAAATAAAACTTGTCTGGAGAGTGGATTGGCCCATGCGCTGGGCGTATGAGCAGGTTGATTTTGAACCGGCAGGCAAGGATCACCACAGTCAGGGAGGGTCTTTTGATACAGCCCGGCACGTATGCAAGGAAGTTTATAATTGGGATGCTCCTGTTACGTTTCGTTATGATTTTATCGGGATCAAGGGAACGCCGGGAAAAATGTCCAGTTCCACAGGGAAAGTGATAAATCTGCCGGATGTGTTACGGGTATATACACCGGAAATTGTCCGCTATCTTTTCGTTAGTACCAGACCTAATACGGAATTTACCATTTCCTTTGACTTGGATGTGATCAAAATTTACGAAGACTATGACAGAACCGAACGCATAGCCTGGGGGGACGAGAAAGCCAGGGACGAGGCGGCATTCCTCCGTGAAAAGCGGATCTATGAACTGTCCCAGGTAAGCATGGACAACGAAGGCAAAAGCGCCATGCCAGCGGCCAAACCCTATCAGGTTCCTTTCCGCCATCTTTGTAATCTTATTCAAATTGCGGATTGTAACATTGACAAGACCATTGAATGGATAAAACAAAACCCGGAAAAACTTGGCGGCGTTTCGGGCGGAACAAACAGTGTACCGGAGGAAAAACAGCTTCCGGCCCTGCTGGCCCGCTGCCGTTGTGCCAAATATTGGATAGAAGAATGCGCCCCGGATGATTTCCGGTTCCGGCTCCGTCCGGGGGGAGAAAAAACGGAATTAAACAACAAAGAACTTACCGGAATACGGCTGCTTCGGGACAAGGTAATTTCCGGCATAGAGAATTTCCGGGACGACAAATCCTGTGCAGAGGCAATTTACCGCTGTGCCGAAGAAGCCGGCCTGGAAGGGAAGGAATTGTTCAGGGCCGCCTACCAGGTCCTAATTGGCAAGGATCAGGGGCCGCGGCTGGCCGGTTTTTTAAGAAGCATAGACAAAGAACGGATCCTGGCAATTTTGGAGGAGTAAATGAACAAAAAAACCGGTATCGTTCTTTTTCTTTGCCTGTTGGGCCTTATGTCTCTCCGGGCGGATTTGCCCGTCCCGCCTCCCTGGATTTACGGCCAATGGCAGACGATCCTGGAAGGGAAAGACGGAGAACCGATATCGCTGCTCCTGATTTTTTTACCCGGCGACATACTGATAAACAGTAACAGCGTACTCCAAATGATCCAGGAAGGTTATATCAATTCCTTTGATCAGCAAATTAGCGGCGATGTTTATACGATCCGCGCCGGATATGCCGACGGTTTCTGGTGGGAAGAAAGTTTTCCCATGCCAGTAATGACTTCTGTCTATATCGACAAAAGTTACGAAGAAGGGGATTACAGCACCATGACCTATCAGTTCCTTCCCCTGGGGATGATCCCTTTATACGAAGTCCCCAATGATTTTGAATGAACCGTTGAAGGAGTTCATAAAATGACAGACGGCATTACTATGGAAGTCTGTATTGAAAACGGAAGCCGCATTAAGGAACTTGCCACCGGGGGGGCAGACCGGGTAGAACTCTGCGATAACCTTGCAGAAGGCGGTACAACTGTAAGTTACGGCGTTGCCGAATATGTAATTCAGCAGTGTAAGAGTCCGGACATCAAAGTAATCAGCATGATCCGGCCAAGAGGCGGTAACTTTATATACAACGAAGACGAAATAAACATAATGCTGAAAGACATTGAAATAGTATGCAACCTGGGAACCGGCGGTATTGTTTTCGGCTGTCTTAACTCCACAGGCAGTTTGGACAGGGAAAAAAACCTTCTCCTTGCCAGGGCAGCGAGGACTGCAAAGGCAGCCCAATCCGGTCAAAAAAAGTTTGACATTGTTTTCCATATGGCCTTCGATCATATCAATCACGATGAACAGATGGAAAGCCTCCGCTGGCTTCGGGATAATGGCTTTACCCGGATTCTGACCCACGGTTCGGCGGACCTTGTTGTCCCCATTCAGGACAACTACAGGCAGATAAAAGAATATATTGCTATCGGCGGTATAGAAATACTTCCCGGTGGCGGCGTTACCAAAGACAATTACAAGAATATCTGTGCAGAGCTGGGTGTAAAACAGGTCCACGGAACAAGGGTACTGTAGGGCCAGGAGCCTGTCGGACTTGTAGAATTTTACGACAAATAGTCGCAAAATTCTACGATTTTTGGGCTCCTTTAGGAGTTTGTAGGGTAAAAAATGCTTAAAAACTGCATTTTCTCGCATTTTTTTCTATTAATTTGGGCTAAGCCCGACAAACTCCTAGCATGAAAAAAACCGCCTGGGTTGCCTTCCGCAAAACCCTTGACCGTTACCGTTCATCAATAGACACAACCGGCGCCGCAGTACCGGATCTTGGCGGAATAATCCAACAATTAATAAGCAACCGGGAGGGGCCATCCTATACTGTGAAAACCCCGGTAGTATACAACCTTGCCCTGAACGACATTAGTCCGGAAAGTGAAATAAAAATGATCCTGGCCGGGGATAATCCGGGACGCCGTGAACAGGAAGACTGCCGTTACCTGGTTGGCCCTTCGGGGAAAATAGCGGAAAAGTTTTTTTTGAATAATCCCGAACTGGGGATCAATTTCAGAAAAAATGTACTTTTACTCAACAAAACCCCCATACATACACCCAGGACTGGGGAATTAAAGGATCTCTGCAAATTAGGCGGCAGACAACTGGAAAACGCTGTACTTTCCTCCCAGCAGCATATGGCGGAACTGCTAAATGAATTTTGGAAGGCTTTTTCCGGAAAAATAAAAAGACCGGAAGGCCGCCGGGCAGCTTTAAAACAACCGGTCATTCCAGTCTGGATCATTGGTTATTCGGAGATGAGGAAAGGCGGTATTTTTGAAACATATACGAAAACCCTAAAATCCCTTTGCGGTACTGACCCGGAATTTAAAAACAGCCTCTTTTTCTTCCGTCATTTTTCCATGAATCAGTTTGCCATAGACATAAAACGGCAAGCCAGGCCCGGTGAAGGCCTTGCGGAAAGCCTGAGAAGGATTGGTGCGGCCTACCGGGAACGGATCCTGGGTCATGATTAAAGCAATTCGTTTTATTGAATAAAATCAATATTTTTCCGATAATAAGATCATGTTATCCGGGTTAATTCCCATTCTCATAGTGTTCCTTGTTTTGGGCTTGGGCGCTATTTTGGTTGTATCTCTTATGGGCAAGTCCAAGGGAGGAGGAAGCGGCGGCGGCGGCGCGGGGGGCGGAAAACGCGTCAAGGGCCGGGATGCCATAATCCGGGATGCCAACAAAAAACTTGCACAGAATCCCCGGGATCCTGATGCTCTTCTTGCCATTGGGGACATCTACTACCAGGAAGGGACCTGGGATCTTGCCTATAGGACCTATGAAACTCTCAGTGAAATGACCGGCAGTCATCCTAATATGAATGAATTCCTGATTAACCTGCGTTATGGCATAGCAGGGGTAAAGATGAATCAGCCAAATGAAGCGCATAAAGCCCTAAGTACCGCTGTGGCCATAAATTCAAGCGACTTTGATGCAAATTATAATCTTGGGGCTATTGAATTCCAACGGAAAAATTATGAAAAGGCTGTTTTTCATTATCAAAAAGCCAAGGCACGGGATCCGGAACATGCTCCTACCCTCCGGGGACTGGGACATTCTCTTTTTAAAATGAAAAAATACAAGGAAGCTTTGGCATTTATCCGCAAGGCAATGGATCTGGCTCCGGAGGATAAAGAATCCCTATATATCCTGGCAGACTGTTATTTTGAAGCAAACCAGGTTGATCAAGCCGTAAAAATCTTTACCCATCTTAGGGCGGATCCTGTCCAGGGTCCCAATGCCAGCCTTTCTGCCGGAACCATTAACATGAATGCACATCAATTCGAAAAAGCCATAGAAGATTTTGAGATTGGCCTGAGACACGAAAACATTAAACCCGACATCATGCTGGAATTGAAATACAAACTTGGTACAGCATATCTCAGGCAAAATGAAATCGGCAAAGCCATTGCCTTATTTAATGATGTAAGAGCGATTAATCCAGCCTACAAGGATGTAAATACTTTAATTGGCCGTTATCAGGAATTAAATGCAAACAGAAACCTCCAGATATATTTAATGTCTCCCCAGTCTGATTTTATCGCCCTCTGCCGGAAGATCGTTATGAATTACTATGCCAGGGCAAAGGTTAAGATTACCAATATCTCTGTAAATAAAAACGACTGGGCGGACGTCCTGGCCGAGATTGATACACCCAAATGGTCAGATATTGTAATGTTTCGTTTTGTCCGGAGTCAAGGATCCGTAGGAGAACTTATTGTCCGGGATTTCCATTCCCATATAAAGGAAGTAAAAGCCGGCAAAGGAATTTGTATAACCCCCGGAGGTTTTTCCGAAGAAGCCATACGTTTTACCGAGGCAAGACTTATCGACCTTATTGCAAAAGAAAAGCTGACCGCCGTCCTTAATACATTGGATGCCAGGGCTGCCAAGGCATCCATGTCCCCGGCCAAAAAATAAATTAGGGAACTTCTAAAAACTTCAGTTTTTAGAAGTTTTCGTATCCATTACTGAATGTTCCGTCGGGAAACCCGGGATTCCCTGAAAAGGCCGACAAAAGCATCGGGGCTAATATCTATTGCCCCCAGATCTGTTTTATAAGTCAGGGGCATGCCAAAGTCCAGGAATGCAAAACCCGCTTCTACAAGAGCCCTGACCATTAAAATCATTTGAATAGTACCGGTATTATTTTCTTCTTTGTAGCCTGAATAACTGGTGTAAACCCCTCCGCAAATTACCCCAAATTCCCCTGCTTTTAATTCACCGCCCCGGTACAGGCTAAAGGACACCGGTCTGGGAAACTCCAATGGCGCCGGAACTGGAGAAGCATGTGCCGGATTTTCTTCTCTTAACATAAAAAGGGCTTTTACCAAAGAGGGGGTCAACCAGCCGGTTCCATGTATATCCAAACATTTTTTTACAATTGTTTCAAAATCCGTGTCAAAGCGAATCTCATATTTTGATAATTGAGATTTAATGCTCTTTTTTACATGAAGGTTCCGGAAAAACAGGGCGGAACGTACCAAATGAAGTTTTGGGAGTATAATATCGAATGTACAGGGTTTTCCGTTTTCGTCTTCACCGTTTACCGTTTCGGACATGACAAGAAACCCCGCTTTAATCAGGCTGCTTATAAAGGCAGGATCCCAATCCAGGCCGATGCAGAATTCTTCTGAATAATTTGTAGCAAGCATTATGTCAACAACCGAATCACAGTCGTCTTCCGGCCCCATAAAAATCATCCCCGACTGGGTATACCGAAGGGAATAGCTTTCTTTATGTAACACGGCAGATGTATCCAGAGTAATTAACCGTCATTTATCTGGTAATAAAATGATTCACGGATTTTTCCAGCATTTCTACGCCAACAGCAGCATTTTCTGCAGCTAAACTAACCATCTGTGTATCATCGGCAAGAGAGGAAACTCCCTGGGAGCATTTGCCCACTGACTCCGCCACACTGCGGCTTAATTCTGTCAGGCTCCGGCAGGCGGACACGGCCTCTCCCGCGCTGGATTGCATGGAAACGGCTCCTGATTCAACATCTGTGGTAATAGTATTAATTGCGGTAATTGAATCCAGTAACTGGCGGGAGCCCAGGCCCTGTTCTTCCGCGGCGGTTTTCAGGATTGCAGAAAGCTGTTCAATTTCCCGGATAATCCCAATCATGCCGTCAAAGGACTGTTCCACATGGGCAGAAGATTCGGCAATCCCGCGGATTTGTTTCTGAATTGAAAGCAGGGCTTCTCCAGAACCCTTAACCTGCTGAGCCGTGGTCTCCGAAAGTTTCCGTATTTCCTGGGCAACAACCGCAAAGCCCTTGCCTGATTCTCCCGCATGGGCAGCTTCAATGGCGGCGTTCATGGAAAGAAGATTTGTCTGGGTAGCAATATTGGAAATAACCTCGTTCATTTCCGCCAGGGCCTGTGATTCCTGCCCCACCAATTTGGCTGCCTCCGCCGCTTTGGAAAGACGTTTCTTTTCTTCCAGGGATGATTCCACCAGTTCGCCAATGTGGGTATTTACCGTTACAATGCTTTTTTCGATTGAATGAATACTGGCTACCATCTCTTCTATGGCCGATGAAGATCCGTTTATTTGGTTGCTTTGTTCCCTAATCTTGCTGTTAAGCCTGTTTATTTCTTCCGTTACTCTGTTAATGGCTGATTCGGTTTGGGCAATTGATTCATTTTCCCTGCCCACATCGTTTCTGATGGAGTCCACTCCTTCCTTAACCATGGCAGTAGCCCTGGAGGCTTCGGCTATTGAAGAGGCAAGATCATCCGCTACTTTTTTAATATTCCCCGAAGAGTCTTTTACTTCTTTTATCATGGAACTGATCCCGCCGGAAAATTGATTAAAACCATTGGACAAAGAGGATGCCTCCTTGGAAGCATAATCAGGTGAAACGGCGGTAAGATCCCCTTTGGCAATCACATCAAAACCGGCGGCAAGCTGTTTAAAAGGTTTGGTAAGTCTCTGGCTTAAGATCAGGGCTACTACGGCGGACAGCGCCGCAATACCCAGCACTACCGCAATAACAAAAATCAACAGCCGGCGGATTTCATTTTTAAGCGGAATCAAAGAACCGGTAGAAAGCAGGAACCATTCGGTCCCCCGCACAGGAGCGGAGCAGATGTAGTTGTTATCCTGAAAAACCACTGTGACATCATCGCCCAGCACGGTTTCTTTCCTGATTGACGGCATTTCAACAAACAGATTTTTCTCCAGTACAAAAGATTGGTCCGGATGGAAAATAAAAAGCCCCTCACGATCAACCAGAACTGTTGTTCCGTCTTCCGTAATTCTTTCCCCGGTAACAATTTCTGCAATTTTTTCCATCATTACATCAACAGCAATAACGCCGGTAATAATCCCGGCATCATTTCTGACAGTACGGGAAACGGTAATAACTGTTTGATTTGTTTCTTCATCCACATAGGGATCAACCAGCACAACCTTATCCGGTTTTGCCATTGCCGCCTGATACCAGGGGCGGTTCGGGGGGTCCCATTCCGGCGGAGGATCCCAATACCCGGAATCAACATAAAAACCATCCGGAGCATGTCTTGAAACAACCGAGCCATAGTACATATCGAAGGAATCCGGAACCGATTTGGTGATTCGTCCCATTATGTCTGCCATTAATTCATTGGAGGGAAGGTTATTGACAATTGCAGCGCTGTTTTCTATCATGTCGATAAAGGGCGTCAAAGCCTGGAGCAGATCGGCATTCAGATACTGCATGGTGATGTCCGCCTGGGTTTTTAGATCGTCTTCGGTAAGACGGCTGATTCTGACCATGAAGATAGTTGATACTGTGGCGGCTACCACTATTACAAGAAGAACACAGAGGACTGAAACCTGAAGTGAAAGAGAAACACGTTTTTTCATTTTTGCTCCTGAATAACATGCATTTTACAGAGGTTCATCTCTAAAAACTGAAGTTTTTAGAGATGCCAACGGTAGTATACTTTTGTGTGGAATAAAAGTCCATATCCGGCTATGATGGCATTCTATGGAGCAAACAAAAAAATCCCGGACACTTTTAATGTTCATTCTTTACGGGACCATGTTTGTCTTTGGATTCCTGGAAAACATTAAAGGCGTTTCTTACCCACTAATAAAAAATGAATTTGATGTCTCCTATGAAACCCAGGGCATGATGATTTCGATCCTTTCAATCAGCTATACCCTCTTTGTGGTTGCCGCAGGATTTATGCTGGGACATTTTGGAGCAAAGAAAATTTATTTTTTCGGCTTAACCTGTTCGCTCCTGGCCCTGTCATCGATTTATCTTATGCCCGGTTTTTGGACAGCGGCCTCTTCGTTATTTTTTCTGTTTGCCGGCTTTGGTATTTTCGAAATTGCAGTGAACGGCGTGGCAACCCAGCTTTTTATTAAAAAGGCAGCCCTGATGATGAGTCTGCTTCATTTTATGTACGGCGCAGGGGCCATTGCGGGTCCTAAGGCGGCGGGAATACTTGCGGACCCGGCGGGATTGGGCATGCAATGGCGGCAGATATATCTTCTTTCTGTACCGCTGGTATTGATCATCTTTATCCCCTTAATTTTTGCAAAATTTCCTGCCGCAAAAGGGGAAGCGGCACAAAAGAACCTTGGTTATATCAGCGCCCTTAAAACTCCTTCTGTCTGGATCTTCGGCATTACCCTGGGTGTTATGATTGGCCTGGAGATGGCTTCCCCTAACTGGGGAGGGCTGTACTTCCAGGATCTGTATGGCATGGATCCCACCACCAGAGGCGCAAACTTTGTTTCTGTTTTTTTTATTTTATTTACTCTTTCCCGTTTAACAAGCGGTTTTATTATCGAAAAGATCGGGTACATGAACAGCCTTATCGGAGCCGTTTTGATTTGTTCTGCAATTTTTATTACCGGCTTTGCTCTGGGGGAAACGGGGATCTATGTACTGCCCCTGCTTGGGTTTTTTCTGGCCATCTTTTGGCCCACCCTTATGGCTGTTGCCATAGGCTATTTTGGAAATAACGCTCCGATTATGACCAGTGCCATTATTGCCATTGCCGGTCTTTTAAATGCGGGGATTCAGCTTGTAATGGGCTACATCAATCAATGGGCAGGCGCAGGCTGGGGATACAGAAGCTGTCTGCTGTTTGCGGCAATCTTAATTTGCCTGCTGCTTGTATTAAAGAACAGAATGAAGTTATTTACAAAATACGCATACACACGCCGCCCTGGCGGCGAACTTAAATAGTCATTCCTTACGTTCGCGGGCCGAAGGCACGCATAATTTTAGTGGGGCACTTTTGTTCGCAGGTTCCGCAGGCATTGCACTTGTTGTAATCAACCAGGGGAATTCCGTTGTTAATTATTATACACTGTTCCGGGCACTGCTTTACGCAGATCCCGCATTTGATGCATCCAAGACGGCAGGTTTTTCTGATTGCGGAGCGGATTGGGTTCCGGTTGGTACAAAGGGCCAGAACAATTTTTTTGTCTTTGGGGATCATCCGGAGTATCCCCTGGGGGCATTCATTTACACAGGCTTTGCAGCCGGTACATTTTCCCCAGTTAACCGCGGGCAGGCCGCCGCTTCCCATAGAGATGGCGTCGAATTTACAAACAGTAACGCAGTCTCCAAAGCCAATACAGCCCCAATTACAAAGCTTGGTTCCCCCCGCAAGTTTAGCCCCCTGGCAGGTGGAAATGCCCGTATATAATCCACGTTTTTCTGCAATGCCGCTGTCTCCCAGACAGCAACATACCGGAACCAGGGGCTTATGCGCCGCAGCACTGACTCCCATAATCTCCGCCAGGCTGTCAATCGTTGCTTTGCCCCCGGCGCTGCATTGGCTAATATCCCCCCCGGCAGCTACCGCTGCGGCATAACCGTCGCAGCCGGGAAAACCGCAGCCTCCGCAGTTTGCCCCCGGCAGGACTTCCCGGATCGTTTCAATAAGGGGGTCTTCTTCTACCTTAAAAAGTTCCCTGAATAAACCCAGGGCCAGCCCAAGGATCAAAGCAATACAGGCAGCCACCGCCGCAGTGATCAAAATAATCATGATCACTTAACTAAACCTCCAAAACCCATAAAAGCCAGGGAAAGGAGAGAAGAACATACAAAGAGGATCGGCGTCCCTTTAAGAAAGGCCGGAACCGGGCTGGTTTTGATCCGCCGCCGGATTCCCGCCAGCAATAGAAGGGAAATCAAAAAACCCAAAGCCACCCCAATGGCGTATACAAGGGCTTCTGAAAAAGTATATGCCTTTCCGGTAAAGGGGCAGGTATTGTTCACCGCATCCAGGGTTACTGCCAGAATGGCGCAGTTGGTGGTAATCAGGGCCAGGTAAATTCCCATTGCCCTGTAAAGACCGGGTATCATTTTTTTAAGAAAAAATTCCACCAGTTGAACCAGCGAAGCAATCACCAGAATAAACACCAGGATCTGTAAAAATTCCAGGCTTCCCTCCACCCCGCCGGGCATGATAAAGACGCCGAAGATTCCGTCTTTGGAAAGAACAAAATTGTAGATAGGCCAGGTAACGGCTGTAGCCAAAACTGTTACAAAAGTTACCGCCAGCCCCATGCCGATTGATTTGTCCTCGTCGGTACTCATCCCGATAAAGGGGCAAAGAGCCAGAAAACGCATAAGGACCACGTTGTCGATAAGAAAGGCTGATATAAATATTTTAAAGAGGATCATAAGTCCTCCCTGGGTTTGCTGCTGGACGCCCTGTCTACCTGTCTTTCTCCCGTAATACAACCCAGGCAACCCGGCGCCGGGCAGGAAGTGCAGTCTGACCCACTCTGATCGGAACTTAAACGCTTATTTAAAGCCAGATTCAGGGCGATAAAAAGAGCAAACACAAAAAAGCCCCCCGGCGGCAGGGTAAAAAACAGGATAGGCTCATATCCTTTTATTATTTCAAAACCCAAAATAGTTCCGTTTCCCAATAGTTCCCGAATCAGGGCAATTCCTGCAAGAACCCAGGTATAGCCCAGACCCATACCCAGAGCATCGAGGATCACATGGAGCGGAGGCTGTTTGGAAGAGAATGATTCAACCCGGCCCATTATTATACAGTTCACAACTATAAGAGGAATAAAAACCCCCAGGGATTCGGAAAGATCCGGAAAATATGCCTTTAATATATAGTCGATCACCGTGGTAAATGCGGCAATAACAATGATGAATATCGGGATCCTAATCGAATTGGGGATTAATTTACGGAAACTGCTGATCACCAGTTCCGACATAAGAAGCACAAAGGTCATTGAAAGACCCATACCTATGCCGTTAACTACTTCCGTTGTTACTGCCAGAGCTGAACAAAGGCCTATCATCAACACCAGAAGGGGGTTATCCCGGAAAATGCCGTTGGTAAAAATGCGGACCAGGTTTGGGGAACCGGCTTTATTTTTCCGGCTCAAGGCTGTGCCCCTTCTGTGCTAAGAAGCCACTGGGCTGCGGCCCGGCCCACCACCCGCACAATGCCGGAAATAGCCCGGCTGGTTATGGTCGAGGCGGTAATGGCAATAATATCGTTCTTTGGCTCAAAAGGATCGGCAACTACCTTGCCGGCAAATTGATCATAAAAGGTGATCCCAGCGCTCTTGTCCACAAAGTAATTTGCCTTCTCCGCATTGGCTCCCAAACCCGGCGTTTCTGAATGGCTCATAATTTTAATCCGGCTGATTGTTCCATCCGCTTTGACCCCCACCAGCACTTTGATGGGGCCGCCGTAGCCTCCCCCGGAAGCCTGGATTGCGGCACCGATTAATTTATTCTTCAGGGTAATACGGTATTCGTTTTCAAAAATAACTCCCGAATCATGGTTAGGGATGGTTCCTTTTATATCCGAAAAGCCGTCCGCATCGGGAAAGAGTTCCTTTATGGCAGCTTCCAGATTGGCTGTTTCCTGCTTATCAATGACCGCCTTGGTCTTGGCATATACAAACGCAAGACCCACACAGGCTGCGGCGGTATAGACCATCAGGATCAATCCCAGTTTTACTATTTCCCACGGTTTAATATTTTTGGACTTCAATGGGCAGCCTCTGTTTTCTGTATCTTATTATATAATTACACTGCCATAAGTCAAGCGTACTAGAGAAGGTTAATTGACCGAAATCACCATTGAACACTGTTTCCGGTAATGTATCATTTATACAGTTAAAAAAGATAAGATAGTATTAACAACATTTGCTGAGATCCTCTGCCTGTCAGAAAAATATCCAAATTTGTTTTAATATAAGGAAATAGCTTTCATCTGCTTTTTTTTCGCGGCACAAAGCTGGTGGGATTTTTTTCATATTCCTTTACCCGCTTTTCAATCATGGCTCTTTCCTTTGGGTTTGCCGGTTCGGTTACCGGTTTCCGCTACTCCAGTTTACTATATTGAATAATTGAGTACAAGACATTTTCTTGAAGTTTATCACGCAGAGCACGCAAAGGCGCTGAGGGTATAAAGAAAAATATATCCATTGTTATATTAATCTCATCAATCCATTGGAGCATTATAATCCCAATCAATATCATCCAGCATATCAATAAAATAATCATCATATTGCTCATATGATAATTCTGATAATCTTTTTTTTGAATCCCCGAAATCTTTTTTTAATTCATTTTCTAATTCATCAAAAGTACCTTCATAATATTCATATTTTGTCGATATTGCTGAAGATGAAAATGCTTCTGGTATATATATTACTCTGTCACCACCAAAACAATGTACCACTGTATAAAAATATTTTCTCCATTCATTTTGAAGATCACTTCCATATTGATACCATAAACTATATAAATAAGATGGGTCCCAAATATCTATATTATTGTACTTATTAAATTCTATAGTTAAATTCAATGGTCCTTCAAAAACTAAATAGCCAAATTCGATAAATTCTTCTTTTTTTACATCAT